>CAYJCI010000010.1:0-9917 GCA_964368595.1 uncultured Desulfovibrionaceae bacterium | reverse complement strand
GTTACTGCGGTCACCTCAGCAAGGCGTGCTGCTATTGCTTCTGTGCCCTCAGGCCCTGCTAATACACTGGCTAGCCTTTCAACAATTTGTTGGTCATAGGCTGTAGCATTTTCGCGCAAGATTTTTAATGCCACATCTGTGGGCAAGCCTGCACGGAAAGCACGAGGGCTTGCCATGGCGCAGAAAGTATTAATAATACCAAGCATGCGACCATGTAGAGATATGCTTTCACCTGCAAGCTGGTTAGGAGAGCCACTACCATCTAATCTTTCATTCATTTGCAATACCGCTGCAGGAACAGGGTTACCAAAATCAATGGTACTTAGAATGCTGTAAGCATATTCAGGTATTTTGGCTAGGATGGCCTGCTCTTCTGGAGTTAGCTTATCAGTTTTTGATAGAAGATCACGAGGCACGAAAATTCTACCAATTTGTGAAAGCACAGCGGCAGTGGTGACTGTTTCTTTATCTCTTGGATCAAGATCCATATTATCAGCCAAAAGCTCTGCCAAACGACGCATAAGACTTGAGTGACCAGCAAGGTATGGGTCAACACCTTCAATTGTGCCAACCAATGCTTCAATGGTGCTCATTTGTTGCTTATTACGCTTTTCGCTATTTTTACGGAATTCTGTAATATCTGCTAAGGTAATAACAGCAGCGCTGGTGCTACCTTCTTCATTATCTTCAAATGGGAAGAGCGTTGCACGGAAAAGTCGCTCTTCATCATTTAGGATAAGCTTAATTTCAATAGTCTTAGACTCATTGATCTTTGATACATTTGAAATGGCTTCTTGCACTTGTAAGGCCACATCATCTGGAACAATGTCATGCAAGTTTTTATTTTCAAGTTCTTGCTCGGTCTTGCCAACAATCAAGGCAAAGGCGCGGTTTACAAGGTGCAATTTACCACTAACATCAACCATCATAAGACCAACATCAAGGGAAATATTGATACTGTCTAAAAGATGCTTTTGATTTCTAATAACTTGATATAACTGTCTAAATTGCTCGGCAACACTGCGTTGCTCACGACCAATCATAATCCACCAAACTAAAGCAAACATAAGAAGCACACTAAGGCAAAGGAAGATACCAGCGCCATAAATTAAATTGAATGCTCTATCCAACTGCTCACCAACAATATCAGCTGAGATTTCTTCAACAACTAACCAGCTAACATTGGGTACAAGCACGCCGAGTGAATAAACTTCACTTCTACCGTCAACAGAAACACGTGGGCCAAACTCAAGGCTAGCTGACTCCGGAGTTAAACCCATGCCCTCAGGTGCAAGCTGTGTACTGTCAGGGCGAATTACCACCCACTCTTTACCATCATACTGTAAGATATTGCTTTGGATTTCACGCTGAGAAGACGAACCACCAGAAATAAAACTCGCCAACTGCCCAGTTACAGGCACGCTTAATAAAAATGCCGCTACAGGTTCATCACTAACACCTTCGGAAACAGCAGGTAATAATGGTGCAGCATAGTCTAAAATCATACCAGTTGAGGAGGGGCGAATAGGAGCATAGGAAGTTTTTCTAGTCTGAGCGGAACGACGAACCGCCATGATTTGTTCTTCCTGCAAAGGAGTTGGGCGCGCTAAGGATGAAAGCAAAGTTTTGCCAGTTGGGCTAACCAAGCGTGCGTCTTGTAAACCATTATAAGACATAAAGTCCAATAAGATAGTACGCATCATTGGTATTTGCTCAGCCAAGAAAGCCAAATCTTCATCAAGCACACTACCAGCATTAGGATCGTTTAGCATGGCTGCATTTTGCTCATTAACGCTGGCAATATCCTGCGCAAAAAGACGATATAATTCAGAATCGCTAACACGACGAGCCTGACTATCTAGCCCAACGCCCCAAAGGCGAATGCTTTCAGCCGTTGCATCAGCATTAAGCTGCAAACGCTCTTTTTGCGTTGCGAGAATATCAACTTTTTGAGCAGTGTAAAAAGTGTGACAAAGCAAGGCCGTAACACCACAAAAAGCCAAAACAACCCCGCTAAATAAAACTAAGCGAGATTTTTTTGTGTTTTGTGTTTTGTGTAATTTGTTTTTGTCGTTGTACATAGCCATCTCCATTCTGGTTTATTTTTTGGGCATTACATGCATCCATCTATTTTTTTCATTAACAGAATACTGGGGTATATAGTTTCGTATTCTCGTATGTGAGAGCACGTTTCTAGAAAGGTTATCTAAAATAAATGCATCACCATCAATATAAACGGCAAGAATCGCGTGGGCAAGGTTTAAGATGGTGTCTTTTACTACTACAATTCGCATCTGCTCCATGGGTACACCAAGAGCTCTTAACGTAAAATATTTTACAATGGCGTAGTCTTCGCAGTCACCTGAGTTTTTTCTAAACTCATAAGGGGCTGCCCAGTAATCAAGAGCTTTATAAACATTATTATCCTGCTTATAAGGCCATTGATTCCAAAAAGAATTTACAATTTTTATTTGATCAATCAGCGGCTTGCCTTCTACTTTTGCTTGCAATTGTTCCCAAGTTGTGCCGCCATTTAACTTAAAACCAGGAACCAAAATTTGGTTTTTTGCATTTTTATCTTTCACCTTCAACCATTGTGGCAAAGCTTTAAGAGGACCTCTAAATTCAATAGAATTAAAAATCTTTACCTTAGCAGGTGCTGCCCCATACCCCAATTGCCATGAGAACAATATGCAAAGCATACTCATAGTAACGGTTAATAACCTAATGGTTATTTTTTTTTGTATATGGCTAAACTGCTGCACTATTGACTTCTCTAAATTATGAATTTTTTACATAAGATTCAAATGCGTTAACAATTTCTTTTATATTCTTCTTCGTTTGTGTACTAGAGTCATAATTTTTCACTATACTTTCTCTAGCAGCATTGCGAATTGGTTGCATTTGATTACTGCTTTCCAATAGACCAACAACAGTTTGAGCAAGATTATTTGCATCCCAAATATTGTATAAAAAGCCATTTTCACCGTGTTTAACAACTTCACGTACAGGGTCAGTATCACCACCAACCACAAGGCAACCGCAACTCATGGCTTCAAACAAACCAGTAGATAGTGCAAAAGGAGCTGTTAAAAATACATGTACGCTAGAGGCTTGTAGCATCATGCGATATTCTTTATATGGCCTAAAGCCCATAATATGCACGTGTCTAGTATCTATTGGATATTTCTCTTGTAATAGCTTTAGCCAATTATCTTTTTGCTCATCCATCTCTTGAGAGCCAGCCATAATTACAATGTGGCAATTGGGCCTTGCATCTAAAATTTTTGGGACGCTGTGTAAAAACTGTGGAAAATTACGCCTAGTATCTACACTACGTCCAGAAAAAGTAACAAGCTCTTCAACATGAGAAAGGTCATAACCTTCTATATTGAATTTTTGATCATTAGCTGGAGCAAAGAAAGATGTATCAATCCCTTCGTGCAGGACTTTTATACTTGATGATATCTGCTCAGGATATAGTGATTTTTGCCATTCTGTGGACGTAAAGTTCATTTGACTTTGGGTAAAAGCCTCCCACTGGAATAAATTACGCACCCTATCAGGTGAAAAACTAACAGATGGATGCGCACCATTTGGCTTTAATGTAGTTAGCATGCTGCTGTTATTTTGATAACCTTCAGCATAAATAGCTAAAAAAGCATTGGGGAATACATCCTTAGCATATAGGCTACAACCATAGCCAGCATTGGCAACAATAATATCTGGAGTGAAGCCTGAATTTTTAAGGTGAACAAGTGCGTTGGCAATTTGCCCACCACGCCTAATGGAACGCACAGCTTCAAGCTCGCTACGCTCAGCATTATGTGTTATATGAGGTATGGAAATAAGTATGCGCTTAACCCCAGGGATACGCACATCACGGCGTGACCTATCCGTGATAAAAATAACTTTATTTTCTTTATTTGCTGCAAGCTTAGCTGCAGTGTAGCGGAAAGGCCCAGGAAAACTTTGTGGTAAAAAAACTATCTTCATAAAAATGTCCTATGCAGGGATATTGGTACGCTGTAATGCGCTAACAAAGGTTTTACCCTCTTCAGAGGCGGTAAACTCTTCCAAAGCTTCAAGTACTTTTTTATCATACAATGAGCTTTCTTTATTTAATATACCTAGCGCATCTTCAAGTGTCCTGCCTTGGCGGTATACACGAGGGCGTAATATTGCACAAAACGCATTAGCTACATGCAAAATACGAGATAAGTAGTTAATTTTATCGCCTTCTAGACCGTATGGATAGCCAGTGCCATCCATATTTTCATGCATCTGAACAATGGTTTCTTGAACTGGTAAACCGAAGTCAAAATCAGCCAAGATTTCGCATGTTTTAGTAACGTGAGTTTTCATGGTTTCACGCTCTTCTTCAGTCAATGCGCCTTTTTTATTAAGCAATTCTTTCGGCAAACTAATCATGCCCATTTGGCTAAGTGAGGCAGCCATTCCTAAGGTTTTACGCTCATCAACGCTACGCCCTAGTCGACGTGCAAGCTTTTCTGAAAGTTCGCCCATAACCTTAGAGTGCCCTCTAAGGTAGGGGTTAACAAGTTCAATGGACATGGTCAAAACTTGAATTAATTGATCAATCCTTGCTTGCTCAGCCTCACGTTCTTCCACCATTTTGGTTGTGTCACGATACACAGCAACAACGCCGCTTATATCTTCACTTTGACCAAAATATGGGGTGTAAACACCTTGCCAATAAACATCTTTACCCTTGATATGTAGCTTTTCTTCAAAGTCAAATATACCTTCGGAACTTACTACTTTATCTAGGTGTTTTTGCAGTTTTTCCGCTGAATCTGGGTGTAATATACTTCCCATCTTAAAGCCTATGATAGCTTCTGTATCATGGTATACCATTTTGGCAAAGCTAGGATTTGAGTAGCGAATATTACCCAATGTATCAGTAAGAACTACACCATCAGTTAAAGTAGCGTTAATACTATCAATAATTTGCTGTTGAGTACTTACATCTTCAGATAATTTGCGCATATCTTCTTCGACCTTGCGTTCATGACGGCCCACTAAGAACCACCAACAACCCCAAAGCAAAATACCAGTAACAACAATGGCACCAGCAACAAATATAATCATGAAATTGCGGAAGTTAGAATAAAAATCTTCTGCAATATAGGCTGGTTCTTCATGCGTTACCATAAAATTTTGGCCCAATAAAGCAATGCCTATAGAGTATACAAATTCACCATCAGGTAATTGACGCTTCATAAGAGGCATATCTTGACTTACAGGAGCATCCCAGCCCACATAAGGTACAAGCGTACCAGTGGATAAATCAAGATATTGTAAATTTTCGCCAGTGTTTACATCCCACTGGAAGATACGATATGGAGCATACGCCAATTGTGACCCAGCAAGGCCCCTGAGCATTCTTCCAAATGGTATTTCAATAGGTATTTCTACTATAAGCACAGCTACAGGCACGTCTCCAGGTAACTCTGTATAGTTTGGCGGAAAAATAGGATAGCTCATGGTTAGTGCTAATCCAGCAGGGCTATCTTCAACAGGTGAAAATGTAGCCCTCTTAGCCAGCAAAGTAGCATCTATAAGATACTCATGCTCTGAAGAAATTTTATTACCAAAGCCTTCAGTATGCAAAAGAGGCTGCTTTTGTGCGTTCCAGATGCCAGCGGCAGTAAAATCTGATTCAGCAACAAATGCACTAAGTTGCTGTGTAATAATTGAGCGTATGTTTTTGAGATCATCAACGTTACTTGGCGCAATAACCCCTAACTGGCTTTGAGCTTCAGCATCTCCACTTTGTGCTTTGGCTTGCAATATAGCCTCAGCACAAAATAGCCTAATCATATCTTTATCTACAAAACGCCTAGAACTAGTTACAACAGAATTAACCCAGAGATTTAGATTTTCTGCCTTACTTTTTGCATTGGACGCAAGTGTAACAGTAAGGTTTTCTTCCATACTTTCAGCTACATAACGTGTGGTATATATAGCAAATAGTGAGGTGATCCCTAATAAAATAGCTAATATGAGAACTAGTAACCAAAAGCTACGGTAATGTACTTTACCCATTAAGTCTTTCGACATACAATTCTACCTTTCGCGCAATGCGTTTTGTTGTGCTTTTAAGATTGGCTTTAATATATAATCAAGAATGGTCTTACGACCAGTCAAAATATCCGCTGTTGCTGTCATACCGGGAATAATTGGCAAACTCTCACCACGATAAGAAATACCTGTCTTATGTGTGCGTAATTTAGCAAGGTAGAATACTTCACCCTGCTTATCTTCAATGGTATCAGCACTAATTTGCTCAAGAACACCCTCAAGCCCGCCGTATACACCAAAGTCGTAAGCTGAAAATTTCAACATGGCTTTTTGATCAGGATGTAAAAATGCCACATCAGATGGGCGTACTTTCACCTCAACAAGCAAGGTGTCATCCATAGGAACAATTTCCATAATTGCTTCACCAGGCTTTACAACACCACCAATGGTGTTCAGGTGAATTTGCTTAATAATTCCATTAACTGGAGAACGCACAACAGTACGAGTTACCCTGTCACTACCAGCTGACAATGTTTCTTTTAGTGAGTTAAGCTCAGCACGGCGCTCGTTAATTTCTTCTGTAATAGCGGCATCAAGCTCAGCTTCACGGAAAGTAATACGCTGTAAAGCCTCATCGGCTGCAGCTTGAGATTTTGGAATTGAAACTGTTAACCCATCAAGCTCACCCTCAAGGTTTGCAACTTCTTGTTCAAGATTTAAGAATTCAATACGTGAATAGTTTTTACGTTGTAGCAATGGAAGTACAGTATTACGTTGCTCAATGGCGAGAGCTAAGTTACGGTCAACAGCCCTTTTGCGGGCTAGTTGTTCTTCAACCTCTTGCAAGCGCTGCTCATATTGTGAACGTAGCAAAACAATTTCACTTTCACGCTGTAATTTACGTGCGGCCATGATTGATTTTTGGTCAGCAATAACCTGTGGAGCATCGCGTAGAGTGTCCTCAGAAAAGATTGGATCTTCACCACTAAGCTCTGCTTCAAGGCGCACTATGGCAGCCGTATTTTCAAGAGATTTACTAAGTGCGTCTCTATAAGTACTGGCAGCCATTTCATTATCAAGTCGAGCAAGTGGCGTGCCTTTCGCAATATTTTGACCTTCACGCACCATAACTTCTTGTAAAATACCACCTTCAAGGTTTTGTATTATCTGAGTACGTTGTGAGGAAATAACCTTACCTTCGGCTCTTGTTACCTCATCAACCTCAGCCCAAGCTGCCCAAAGTACAAAAATAAAAATAAAAAGCCCAGTAGCAAGAGAAAGCATGCGCGCTTGCTGTGAAGGTTTGCGCTGCATAGCAGCCTCAACCACATCAGCATAGGCTAATTCGGAGGTATTAAGAGTTGGACCTTCCTTTTGCTCCTTACCAAGCAAAATATCTTTTATTGTTAGGAATACTTGCTTGATAGAAAAGTTTTCCTTCGTATCTTCTGGTGTTGGTGGAGCCGTATTTTCTTGTTTTTCATTTTGCATAATTTTATCCTAATATTTTATCTAAGCCGTTTTTTTATCAGTAGTAATACTTGGCCCTTGGTTCGCACTAGCGCCTTCAGCTACGGGAGCTTTAGTTGCAGATTGTGAAGATGCACGTAATTTTTGAATTACACTTTCTTTCGGGCCGTCAGCTACTATACGACCACCATCCATAACAATTAATCTATCAACCATTTTAAGCATACTCATGCGGTGAGTAATAAGGATTAAAGTTTTATTCTTAGTAATTTTGGTAAGCCTTGCCTGCACTGCTTGCTCTGATGATGTGTCCATATTACTTGTTGGTTCATCAAGTACAAGCACCTCTGGGTCACGCACAAGAGCCCTTGCAAGACCAATGGCCTGACGCTGACCGCCAGAAAGTGCTTTACCCTGCTCGCCCACTTGCGCACCAAAACCTTCAGGATTAGTACGTACAAATTCAATAACACCAGACAAGTTGGCAGCTCTAATGGTGCGTATATCATTTACACTTGGGTCGCCAAGAACAATATTATCACGAATACTACCGTAGAAAAGCACTGTATCTTGAGGGGCAAAGCCAACTCGTGAACGTAAATCTGCTCCAGCAAGCTGCCTAATATCCACACCACCAAACTTAACTGCACCATCCTTAGGCTGATAAAGGCCAATGAGCAAACGTATTAAGGTTGACTTACCAGAGCCCATTCGCCCAATAATACCCACCTTTTCACCAGGGCTAATATGCAGTGATAAATTTTCAACCGCAGTACGAGCAGAATTGGGATACGCAAAACTTACATTTTCAAAGGTGAAAGATGACTCAAGCGGGCCAAAATCAACAGTGGCTTGAGACTGCCTGTCCTCTGAAGGTAGGGACATTAAAGTATTTAAAGCATCAAGTGAAATGCGAGAATTCTGGAATCTAGTAATTAAGCCTGCCAGTTGCATAAGTGGAGCCATGGCGCGCCCAGCCAAGATATTACTACCAATAAGGCCACCCATGGTTAGAGTGCCATCTGCGATTAAATAAACGCCCCAAACTACCATGGCAACTGTTACAAATTGCGTTACAAAAACTGAAAATCCAACAGCTAATGAACCATATTTCTTGGTTTCAGCATTGGCTTGGGATGAATTTTCAACCACGGTTTCCCAAACCCTTTGCATGCGGTTCTCACCTTGGCAACATTTAAGGGTTTCAAGACCGTTAACAATTTCTGTAAGCAGTGCATTTTTATGCATACTTTGGGCATAGCTTTTTTCAGCAGCTCGCTTAGCAAGCGATTGTAATAAAAAGCCAGCACCAAACATTACCGGCATAGCAATTAGCGGCAAGAGCACTAATGGCCCACCAATAAAGCTTAAGCATAGCAAGAATAAGATAAGGAATGGTAAGTCAATACATGAAAGCAAGGTGGAGGAGGAGAAAAATTCACGCAACGACTCAAATTCACGAACATTATTAACCAAAGCCCCTGTTGATTCTGGCTTATGGTCAAGTTGCATGGTGAGCACCTTGTCAACTAGCATGCTTGAAATTACAACGTCAGCATTACGCCCTGCTGTATCTACAAAATAATTCCGTAATGTCCTTAATAAAAAGTCAAATAAATATGCAATGGTAACCCCAAGAGCCAATACCCACAAAGTCTCAAGGGCATGGTTTGGAACAACGCGGTCATATACATTCATTACAAAAAGAGGACTACCAAGCGCAATTAAGTTAATAATAACACTAGCAAAGGCAGCATGGCGATAAATGGGGCCATAATGTTTAATAGCATCCCAGAACCAACGCTTACCCTTCTCTTTCCTAAAAGTATCAATGCGCTTGTCTGCCTTTTTTTCCACTGAACCAAAAGCCGCATAGCCAGTGTACTCACTATTAATACTTTCAAGGCTAACTTGCTGAGGCTCTTCACCTGACTCAGGAAAAATTACAGAAGCAACTTGACGACTATAGGCTGTAAGAACACATGACTTACCATTTTGCATAAGCAAAATACAAGGCAAAGTCATGCGGGAAATATCGGTTATAGAGGCACGCGGCATAATTTTAGCCTGCAAACCTGCCCGCGAAGCCGCACGCATGCATTCCCCTGGTGTTACCTCACCAACACCTGCAAGCCCAGCATACAAAAATTGTGGAGAAATAGTTTTACCACGCAAGCGTAGCAAGGTGCTTAAACTCCGAAGCAATGGAGGAATAAAATCCACTTCAGAAGGAGCTAGTTGGGCAAAGTTTTCCTGCCCAGCTGCACCAGCTTGAGTAGCTTGGCTTACAGCATTATCCCCAGTCGCTTGGGGCACTGGAGCGCCAGCATCAGCTTTTGCATTTTGCACAGAGGAAATATCAGTTAAAGCAGCCTTAACTGCATGTTTTGGCGGTGTTTCAG
>CAYJCI010000009.1:21692-25015 GCA_964368595.1 uncultured Desulfovibrionaceae bacterium | reverse complement strand
GCTGTTGACTATGATAATAGAGATTTTCATGGTTACTCAATTTCACCAAGTGGCTCCACATATAATGCTTATGTTGTGAAGGATGAAAAAACAGTCCTTTTTGACACTGTTTCAGCTCATGCAACTAATACTTTGCTTTGTCGCCTCTCAAAGGTAACACCATTAGAAAAAGTTGACTATATAGTCTGTAATCACCTAGAGTTAGACCATGCAGGCGCTTTGGCTGAGCTGGTTGAACGTTGCAAGCCAGAAAAGATTTTTTGCTCCGCAATGGGCCTTAAGTCCATGGCAGGATATTTTGATATAAGTAACTGGCCTGTGCATGCAGTGCAAAATGGCGAGGAAATATGCATAGGCAAGCGCCATGTTAAATTTGTAGAAACACGCATGCTACATTGGCCTGATAGTATGGTTTCATATATTCCTGAAGACAAATTGCTTATTTCTAATGATGCTTTTGGCCAAAATATTGCATCTTCTCAGCGCTTTGGGGATGAAGTGAGCCAAGATATGGTTATCCGTGCGGTGAAAGAGTATTTTTACAATATTGTATTGCCATTTTCACCACAAGTATTGAAAGCCATTGAGCTTCTAGGCACATTAGATATTGATATGATAGCACCAGACCATGGCCTTATGCATCGTGGTAAGGAAGGTGTGAATTTTATTATTGATCTTTACAAAAACATGGCAGAACAAAAGCCGCAAAAACGTGCAGTTGTCGTGTATGACAGCATGTGGCACAGCACAGAAAAGATGGCTTATGCCGTTGGTAGCGGCCTTGAGTCAGTTGGGGTGCCTGTGCGCATTATGTCGCTTAAGCAAAATCACCATAGTGGAGTGATGACAGAGCTTGCGGATTGCGGTGCTGTTGTTGTGGGTAGTCCAACTCATAATAATAATGTTTTACCATACATAGCATCAATGTTAACTTACATGAAGGGCTTGCGTCCGCAAAACCGCATTGCCGCCGCCTTTGGTTCTTACGGTTGGTCTGGTGAAAGTCCAAAAATCATTCATGAATGGTTAGCCTCCATGAAAATGGACATGGTGGGTGAGCCTTTACGCCAGCAATGGGCAACAAATCATGAAAGCCTTGCCGCATGCCATGAGCTTGGTAAAAATGTTGGTGAAGCTTTAATTGCAAAAATTGGTGGATAGTTAGTCTAACTTATTTTAGTTTAGGCTAGCTTGTTTGATTTAGCTAGGTTGCAATGTGATTAATTCACAATTGGTATATTAAGTATCGGGGATTGTATGTCGCTTCGTATTGCTATTCTTGCTTCTGGTAGTGGGAGCAATGCTCAATCTATTTTTGATAAAATCGCCTCGGGCCACCTCGATGTGAAGGTGGAGTTGGTTATTTGCAATCGCCCTGGTGCTAAGGTGCTTGAGCGTGCAAAAAAGTTTAATATACCAACGCTTGAGCTTGATCATACAAATTACGATTCAAGAGAAAGCTTTGATTCTGTGCTTTTAGAAGCAGTGAAAGCCTCTGGGGCAGAGCTTGTGGTCTTAGCTGGTTATATGCGGATTTTAACTGCCCAATTCTTAAACGCCCTTGAGAGTAAGGTAATTAATGTGCATCCAGCCATTTTACCAAGCTTTAAGGGCGCGCATGGGGCTCGTGATGCTTGTGCGTGGGGCGTGCAGGTTTCTGGCTGTACAGTGCACTTTGTTGATGAAGAAGTGGATAATGGTGCTGTCATTGCCCAAGCCATTGTGCCCGTCATGGCAGATGATGATGAAACAAGCTTGCAATCTCGTATTCAAGTTATGGAGCATCGTATTTATCCGCAGGTTTTACAGTGGTTTGCTGAAGGTCGTGTGCAGGTTAAGCAAAGGCGAGTGCATATTTTGCAATCACCAAACAACGTAGCAGCGCCTTGCCAGAACATGGCAAGCAAGGATGCTTATTTTGTTTGGCCCCCACTAGAACAAGGGTTTTAATTGTAATTATCATTGCAGTTTATTTAAATAATATAGATTGTGATTGATTATTTGACTTTACTTTTGTATTGTTAAAACTTGAATGTGATATTTACTTAGGAAGGGTGTTATGGAAGCCAATTCATTTAAAGACCAAAAACCCGTCATTGCATATAATACGGATGTGCCTATTGGCACGGTCTTTACCTGTTTGTTTAAAAATAACACTAAGCTTGATGCTCAATTGGTGGGTTATGAACATGATGGCTTCTTTCTGCTCAAGTTTCCTACCATTTCAGGAATAGCCAACTATTTAACAAAGGACGCGCCCATTGCGGCCTTGTTTAAGGCAAATGGTTTTAATATTACCTTTGCAACCACATTAAGCTTGCCTATTCCTCGAAAATTTTTGTCATTTTGTAATTACCCATCAAAATTTAAGCTTTATGAAATTCGTAACACAACGCGCGCAGACTGTCTTTTGCCCATGGCAATTACTGTTGATGGCGTAAGGTTTTTTGGTGTTGTGCAAGATATTTCCATGGACGGCTGTAGAATTACTTTTGATGGCGTGGAAGGCACAGATTTACGTAAGCTCGATAGTGGTGATAGTGTGCTACTTGAAATTTGGACACAAAAAGAAGCCATTAATGCCAAGGTAATTATCATGCGCGCTGTTAAAAATATTAACCGAATTTCCTTTGGTGTGTCATTTACTGAACTAACTAAGATGGATACAGCAGCCATTCAAGGTTTTATTTTGTCTTTAAAATATACTGGTGTTGTAAGTCAAAGTGGTTAATCGGCATTTGAAATGCCCATAAATTTTATAATTGTAAGCTTAGACGTTTACATGTTTTTTTGGAATGCGCATGAAGATGCGTTTTTCAGTATGGATTAGTCAGCTTAAAAAATATTTAATGTTTTACTAATACTTTTCATAAGGGGAGAAAGATGCCAGCTTTAAGAAATTCAATAATTTTTTGTGTATTACTGCTAACCTGCATGGTATACGCCCAGCCGAGCTTTGCGGCTGAAAGCAGCCAAGCAACAGAGAAAGCAGGAAAGCCCAAGCCAGATACACCTGCCAAAGAAAATATGCGCGAAACTCAAATCTCTGTTAGCCACACAGGTACAGATACAGCAGGTACACGCCTAGCTACCAAGCTAAAAGAGCTTTTTAATGGTAGTAATTTGTTCCAATTAAATGAAACTAATGCACCAAAAATTCGCATTTTATTAGTATCAAAAGCAGAGTTTGCAGACCGTCCTGCCGTTGGTTCCATTTATTCCATCACTTGGGTATTTAGCCAAAGTGAAGGCCACCTTGGCTACTTACTAGCTCAAGAAGTGGACATAATAACCCCAGAAGATGTGGATGCTGTGGCCGCAAG
>CAYJCI010000009.1:5930-21592 GCA_964368595.1 uncultured Desulfovibrionaceae bacterium | reverse complement strand
AAATTTGCACCAGCAGCACAAAAATTATCAAGTGTTCCTTGCTCTTGGTGCAAGGCTAGACGGCGGCTTTCATCCTTGCTAACTCGCCCAGTACCATGCTTATGGTAAGGGGGGTTAGTTATGACCAAGTCTGCCAAATCTTTTCCCATATGCTCATGATACAGAGTGCGTAATTTGTTTTTATCACCCACATCCGCAAGTGTAAATTTTAGCCTTTGTAGGCCCAATGAGTTAGCATTTGCCAAGGCGGAATTTATGACTTCTGGTACAATATCTACCCCAAATCCAAGAGCATTTGGCAAATGCAGACCAAGCACGCAAGCACCCAGTCCATTGCCAACGCCAAGCTCTACAAAGCGCTTTACTGATATGTTATGCCGTAGGGTGAATGCCGTAAGCAATAGTGCATCAATGCCTAATTTAAGGCCATATTGTGCAAAGTTATGTGGTAATGGTAATTTATCCACCTTGATAAAATTTATCCCAATTTGCTAAAAGTTTAGTCAAGGCTTTGCCACGATGACTGCGGGCATTTTTTTCATCCTTAGTAAGCTCAGCAGCAGTGCGGCCAAGAATAGCATCAAAAAATACAGGGTCATAGCCAAAACCTTGCTCGCCCTGTGGCTCATTAGTAATACTGCCTTCCCAGGTACCACGCACAGTAAACTGCTCACCACTTGGAATGCATACAGCCATGCAACAAACAAAACGTGCCAAACGATTATCTACGCCCTGCATGGTTGAGAGCAGCTTGCGAATGTTGCGTGCGTCCTTGCTTTCCTCGGTTAAAAATTCAAGGTCATTACCAAAACGCGCAGAGTAAATGCCAGGTGCACCATCTAAAGCATCGACCTCTAGGCCAGAATCGTCAGCAATGGCAATTAAACCCACAGCCTCAGCCACAGTTCTAGCCTTTAATAAAGCGTTTTCTTCAAAGGTTTTGCCTGTTTCGTCCACATCCTCCAATTGAGGAAAAGCCTCAAGCCCAAGCACTTCAAAGCCAAAAGTGCTAAGCCCGTCAGCTAGCTCGCGCACTTTACCTGCATTGCGGGTGGCAAGTACCACAGTTTTTTTCATATATTTGTCCTTGTATGTTGATTTCGTAAAATTTTTCAAGGCCGCAAATCTACCTTGAAAGTTATTAAGCCGCAAGAGCTATAAAATGTAAAACAAAGCAGCAAAATCAATTAAATTAGTCGACGCTTAAAACTCAATAATTATTTGAAATAAAATGTTTTTATAGTTATATTGAACCAATAAAATTGCCAAAAAACGTGTAAATGCATTTTTCAGCATCGACTAAACTAGAGCAATAAGCTTGCAAAATGAAATTAAATAATGTTATATTTTAATACAATTTTATTTTAGGAGGCATTTTATGAAATTTACGTTAAAGGCTTTTTTTGTGTTTTGCCTACCCTTGGCTTTAGTTATTAGTCTAGGCCTACAATCACAAGCTGTTGAGGCTGATGTTAAAAATGGCGCAGAGCTTTATAAAAAATGTGCTGGCTGTCATGGCGTTAAGGCTAAATTTGCAGGTAAGCCAGTGGAGTATTTAAATACAAAAATGATTCACTATCGTGATGGCAGCTTTGAACAGCCGAAAGTAAAGGCCATGCAAAAATCATTTAGCGGCATGAGTGATCAAGATATTACTGATCTTGCTACCTTCGTTCATGGTATGTAATAATTTATCTGCTTGAGTTGCAGTTTAAATTTTGTTGATTTTGAAGGAATTGTGTAATGAGTTGGGGTGAATTTAGGCTTAAAGTTTAATAAATTCCACCAATTTAAAGTTTTAAAAAGTATCTGGGGAGAGGTTTTAATTTCTCTCCCCAGATATTTCAAATAAAACTAAATTTTACGAAATGGCACTTGGCCTTGCTCGTAGTAGTCATTGCCATCACAGTCAATTACAACAATGGCTGGGAAGTCTTCAACTTCCATGGCGGCTACGGCTTCTGGGCCCAGTTCTTCATAAGCAAGAACTGTGTATTTCTTAATGCTTTGCCCTATGAGTGCTCCAGCACCACCAACTGCTGCCATGTATGGCACACCGTGCTTTTTCATGGCTTCAATAACTTCTGGCTTGCGGTAACCCTTGCCTATCATGCCTTTTAGGCCTTCTTCCAATAAGCGTGGAGTGTAGGCATCCATGCGGCCTGAGGTGGTTGGCCCTGCTGAGCCAATGGCTTGGCCTGGTTTTGCAGGGGATGGGCCAACGTAGTAGACAACGGCATTGGTTAGATCAACAGGTAATGGTTCGCCAGCGTCTAGGGTTTCAACCAATTTTTTATGTGCGGCATCTCTTGCTGCAATGATGGTGCCTGTAATTAAAACGGTATCTCCAGCACGAAGTGAGCGTGCTGTGGCGTCGTCAAAGGGGGCTTTGATGCGTTTAGCTGTGTCTGACATATGGCCTCCTATAGTGTGATATGGGCATGACGTGCCGCATGACAGTTAATATTAATGGCAACTGGCAAGCAGGCAATGTGGGTTGGGTACCATTCCACATTCACTTTTAGTGCAGTAAATTGCCCACCAAGACCTTGAGGGCCAATGCCTGTGCTATTGGCAAGTTCAAGTAGCTCTTCTTCAAGTTTTGCATATCTTGGATCAGGATTTTTAGTATCAAGATCGCGTACTGCTGCACGCTTAGCACAGATGGCGGCAGTTTCCATGGTTCCACCAATGCCAACACCAATAATCATGGGTGGACATGAATTTGGCCCAGCCAAGTTAACAGCTTCTAAAAACACTTTGCGAACACCTTCAATACCATCTGCTGGTACAAGCATTTTTAGTATGCTTTTATTTTCAGAGCCAGCACCCTTGGGGGCAAAGGCTATGTGTAATTTGTCACCAGGTACTATGCGGGTATGTATAATTGCTGGTGTGTTATCCTTAGTGTTTTGACGCTCATATAAAGGTTCAGCAACGCAAGATTTGCGTAAATATCCGTCCACATAACCACGGCGCACGCCCTCGTTAATGGCTTGCTCAAAGTCGCCACCAACGATGCGTACATCTTGGCCCACATCAACAAATACAACGGCTAGGCCTGTATCTTGGCAAATGGGCATACTTTCATTTTTGGCTATGTCAGCATTAAGGATTAGTTGGTCGAGAATGGACTGTCCAACTGCTGATGGCTCTTGTTTTTTTGCCTCAATAAAGCCGCTGTAAACATCTTGCGGTAGTATGCAACATGCCTTTACGGCAAGGTCTGCCACTGCTTGGCTAATGGCTTTTGCTTCAATTTCGCGCATATATGCTCCTTATAATGACTTTTGATTCTGTGTGTGAGTATATACTAAGTATAGAATTATTTCCACGAAAAAGTTTATGCAATTTGCGGTATATTTGAGGCCTTGGCGTAAGTATGATACTTGCCATAGTTGCATAAAGAGCATATGTATTTCGTTTGCAATTAAAGACTGTTGCATAATTAATAGCGAAGTACATTTAAAATTTTGTTTTTGGAGCATGAGTTATGAATTTAAAAAATCGTCATTTCCTTAAATTACTAGATTTTAGTAGCGATGAAATAGCTTATTTGTTGCGTTTGGCAGCGCATTTAAAAAATGCCAAAAAGCAAAAAAATGAGAAAAAATATCTTTTAGATAAAAATATTGTCTTGCTTTTTGAAAAAGATTCCACAAGGACTCGCTGCTCTTTTGAAGTTGCCGCTCGTGACCAAGGTGCTTTTACTACATATCTTGGGCCTTCAGGTTCACAAATGGGCAAAAAAGAATCCATGGCTGATACAGCAAGAGTGCTTTCACGCATGTATGATGGCATTGAATATCGTGGTTATGGTCAAGATATGGTTGAAACTTTAGCAAAATATGCCTCAGTGCCAGTGTGGAATGGCTTAACTAATGAATATCACCCAACCCAAGTTTTGGCAGATTTATTAACCATGCAAGAGCATTGCAACAAGCCTTTGAATGAAATGACCTTCGCCTACCTTGGTGATGCACGCTATAATATGGGCAATTCATTGATGATTGGGGCTGCAAAAATGGGTATGGATTTTCGCTCAGTTGCGCCCAAAGGCTCACAAACTGATGAGCATATAGTGACACTATGCAAGGCCATTGCGCAAGAAACTGGCGCTAAAATCACTGTTACTGAAGATGTTCAGGCAGGGGTTAAAGATTGTGACTTTTTATATACAGATGTTTGGGTAAGCATGGGTGAGCCTGAGCATGTTTGGGCTGAGCGTATTGAGCGCTTGCGTAATTATAAGGTGACACAAGCCACCATGCAAATGACAGGCAATAAAAATTGTAAATTCTTGCATTGTTTACCAGCATTTCACAATCGTGAAACAGCCATAGGTGAGCAATTATTTCAAAAATATGGCATTGATAGTATGGAAGTGGATGATACAGTGTTTGAATCTGCTGCTAATGTGGCTTTTGATGAAGCGGAAAACCGCGTGCATACCATCAAAGCTGTAATGGTAGCTACCCTTGCTGATAGCGTTCCAGAGGTATAAATTATGAATAATAAACCAATTGTTGTGGTGAAATATGGCGGCCATGCTATGGATGACCCCAATTTAAAAGCACCCTTTGCTGAAAGTATAGTGAAGTTAAAAGAACAAGGTATGAACTTTGTGCTGGTGCATGGTGGTGGGCCTCAAATTAATAGCTTGCTAAACCGACTAGAGATTAAAAGCCGCTTTGAGCAAGGCTTGCGTGTAACATGCGCTGATACTATGGAAGCTGTAGAGATGGTCCTTTGCGGGCAGGTTAATAAATCTGTGGTAACGCTTTTACAAAGGGCAAACGGGCAGGCCGTGGGCATTTGTGGGCAGGATGCAAAGCTTTTTGAAGCTAAGGTGCTAAAGCCTGAGCTTGGTTATGTTGGTGATGTGTGCAAGGTTAATGCTGGTATTGTGCAAACTTTATTAGATGCTGATTATACGCCAGTAATCGCACCAGTTGCCACCAATGTTGATGCTGAAACTACAGGCCCAAGTGCTTTAAATATTAATGCAGATACAGCCGCAGGAGCCTTAGCAGGCGCTTTGCAAGCTGAGTATTTTGTATTGGTATCTGATGTGCCTGGTGTGCTTGATGCCAATGGTAATTTATTACCACATCTTAAAAAGGCAGATATTGATGCCTTGAAGGCCGATGGTACAATTTCTGGTGGCATGATTCCCAAGGTGGATTCTTGCTTACATGCACTGTCTAAAGGCTGTAAAAAAGCTTTGATTCTTGATGGGCGAGCCAAATCAAGCCTACAAGAATATTTAATAAATAATGCGCCATTGGGTACAGTCATTGAAGCTTAATTAGGTATTTTATGTTCATGCGCCGAATAACATTTTTCATCTTACTTTTCCTTTGCGTAGTGCTTGGGCCAAGGTTGGCTTTTGCGGCTTCGAGTTTTGAGCCAGCTTTTAAAACCTTGGGTGTTTGGGATGAAAAAAATGAAATACGCATTGATTTAAATATTTGGTACCCAACCTATAGCAGGCCCTCGCCGTCAAACTATGCCCCATGGACTTTAAGGGTGGTGCGTTATGGGCGAGCAGCCAAGGGGCGTTTCCCTTTATTATTGCTTTCGCATGATACAACAGCCACTAGGTTTTCTTATCATGAAACGGCGGCAGAGCTTGCCAAAAGTGGTTTTGTGGTGGTGGCGCCAGCCCATAAAAATGATAATTTAAATAATATTGCCCACCCCTTTTCGCTACAACAGCTCACAGAACGAAGCGCAGAACTAATAAACGCCTTGCAAATTGCCCTCACTCACGACGCCATAAATAAAAGTGTTGACCCTGAGCGAGTGGGAATTGTGGGCTTTGGTATGGGGGCTAGTGCTGCTTTGCTACTTGGTAATGCTAAGCCTACAAAGCAAGGTTGGGACAATTATTGCAAAAATGCCAGTAGTTCTGCGCAGTATTGTGGGCAATGGGCAAAAAATCGCATTCAAAAAATGATTGATGCTTTGCCTCTAAAGCAAAACTTTGGCACAAAACAAGTTCAAGCCATTGCCGCCATTGCACCAAGTTATGGGATGCTCTTTGATAAAGCCGCTTTACAAGATTTTTCCGCAAAGCTTTTATTAATGGAGGCAGAGCAAGATAGCGTTAATTTAAAGCCTTGGAATACTGGGTTTTTGTTGGATAACTTCCCCAAGGATCCAGACTTTGTGCATATTGAAGGTGTGGATACTGCAGACTTAATGTCTGTCTGCCCTCAAGAATTGCGTAAAAGTTTAGCGGAACTTTGCGGCCAAGCCCCAGCTAAAAAACGCATTGCGGCTCATAAAGTGTTAAATAATGAATTAATAAAATTTTTCTTAAAAACTCTTGGACAAGTGCAAACTCCATAGGTGGTGCAAGATGTTAGGCATGAAGCTATTTGGCATTATTGGCAAACCGCTTGGGCATAGTTTAAGCCCTAAGTTGCATAATTGGGCCTTTGCGGAATTAAGGCAGCACGCCTTTTTTGAGGCATGGCCCATAGACAGCGCGCATTTAGAGGATTTCATTACCGCAATGCACACCTTGCGCATTCGCGGTCTTTGTGTAACTATACCGCACAAGCAGGCAATCATACCATTTTTAGATGAGGTTAGCCCTAGAGCTAAAAGTATTGGAGCAGTAAACACTCTTTATTGGCAAGGTGATAAGCTTTGCGGTGAAAATACAGATGTTGACGGCTTTAAGCTGCCTTTAATGGGGCGCAAAAAAGCAAAAAAAGCCCTTGTTTTTGGTGCAGGTGGGGCGGCGCGGGCTGTTATTGTTGGTTTGCAAGAACTCGGGGTTGACGAAATTTATATTAGCAACCGTGATAATGAAAAAGCAACAAAACTTGCCCATGAATTTGCTGTGCAAAATCTTGAATGGGAAGCTTGGGACGGGCTTGAGGCTGAGTGGTTAATTAACACTACACCACTTGGCATGAAAGGCGCTTATGAAGGGCAAAGCCCTTATGTTTTTAAAGAAGGGCATAAAGACATATTGGCCTACGATATTGTTTACAACCCGCTTAAAACAAAATTTTTGCATGATGCAGAAATTGCAGGCTGTAGCATTCAAGATGGTTTAGATATGTTTGTAGGCCAAGCTTTAAGCCAAATGCAACTTTGGATGGGTAAAGCTGTTGAGCCTGATAGCGCACGAGAATTTTTGTTAAAGACCCTTAAGTTTAAATAGTATTATCGGCAGAGGATGCGCATTTTTGATAAGTTTTTGTAATTTTTTTTTAGCTTATCTAAATGTTTTTTATTTTGTGACGATTAACTCTTATACGTGTTTTTTCAAGCAAAGTTAAACTAGATCAGACAGGAAGGTGGCACACATGAAATTGAATTTGATTAGAAAAATGCTATTGTATATTCTAGGGCCGTCCATATTGGGTCTTGCCATTTTAGCTTTTGTTGCAGGTTATCTTGCGAAAAGCGATTTTACTGCGTCCTCTGATACTCAGCTAAAGGCTCTTGCAAGAGTACAAGCCAGTGAGCTGAATAATATTTTAAGTTTTATGAGAGCTCTTTCAGAAGCAACCTCTGAAGCTCCACTCATCACAAACTTTGCGAACTTGCAAACAAATCATGCTAACTCGCAAGAATATGTGGCGTCACAAAGGAGCGTTTGTGATTATTTCAAAAGATCTTCTGCGTCTTATCCCAACGTTTCTAGCATGTTTGTTACCAACCTTAAAGGTACAGTAACAGCCCACTCTGACCCCAAGTTCATTGGTTATGAAACCATGGATCGTAAGTCCGTCAGCTCTGCTCTTGCTGGTAAGCCTTTAATTGAGGCTCGCTACTCTGAAACTAATAAAAACTACTCAGCTTTTATTTCAAATCCCATTATGGTTGGTGGAGAAGTTGCTGGCGCAATGGTCATTTTGGTAGACTTGGTAGAGTTGCATAAAGTATCGACTGGTGCTTTAGCTCTCACCCCTGGTATGCGTTCATATGTTTATGATGAAAATATAAACATTATTATGGATAACCAGCCAGCTTATATTGGTACTAATGATGGTAATCTTCCTCACATCCCTAAAATGATAGCTGAAAAATACGGCCAAGCTGACTTTATGTTTGAGGGTGTGCGCTCTGTTGGCCACTATGCCATAGTACCTGCCATTGGCTGGTATGTTTTTATTGATACACCATATGCTGAGTTTAATGCTTCCACTGATGAATTGGTGCGAGATATTGTTTTAATTGCAATTTTAATTGTTTTGGGCACAAGCATTATTATTATTGCCGTTGCAAGAAGTATTGCCAATCCTCTAAAACAAAGTGCAGAAATTGCTACCTATGTTAGTGAAGGCAATCTTGAATTAACAGCTGAGCAAGAAAATATTTTTGAAGAAAATAATAAACGTGGTGATGAAATTGGCGAGCTTTCAACAGGCTTGCAAACCATGATTCACGAGCTTGCAAACATAGTACAAAAAGCTGATAAAGCCACAGAAGATGCTAAAATTGCTCTTGCCGATGCAGAAATTGCTCAAAAGGAAGCTAATGAAGCCGCAGAGCAAGCAGGCCGTGCACGTCGTGAAGGTCTTTTAGATGCCGCAAGACAGCTAGAAGGTGTTGTGCATATTGTAGCCTCTGCTTCTGAGGAATTATCTTCTCAAATTGAAAATTCATCCCTTAGTGTACAAGATCAAGCAGGACGTATTGCACAAACTGCCGCTGGTATGGAAGAAATGAATAGCACCATTATTGATGTTACTAAAAATTCAGTAAATAGTGCTGACATTGCAACCACCACTAAGGAAAAAGCGAGAGATGGTGCAGAAATCACTCAAAAGTGTAAGGATGCCATTAATCATGTGCGTGAAGATTCTCTTGTTTTACGTAATAATATGAATGCATTGGCAGACCACGCTCAGTCAATTAACACAGTTATGGGTGTTATTTCTGATATTGCAGACCAAACCAACCTACTAGCGCTTAATGCCGCCATTGAGGCTGCTCGTGCTGGTGAGGCAGGGCGCGGCTTTGCTGTTGTTGCTGACGAAGTTCGCAAATTGGCAGAAAAAACCATCACTTCAACCACCGACGTAGCCAATGCCATTACTGCCATTCAGCATAGCACCGAGCAAAATGTTAAGCAGGTGGATGTGGCGGTAAAAAGCATTGAGGATGCCACAGAACTAGCCAACCAAAGCGGAATGGCTTTGCAAGAAATTCTTGAAATGGCAGAAATGAGTGCTGAGGGCGTGCGTAATATTGCCACTGCCAGTGAGGAGCAATCAGCCACCATGGATGAAATGACAACATCTATTGAATTAATTAATAAAATTGCTGATGAAACTCGCCACGCCATGGATGAAGCCTCAAGTGCTGTGGTTGAACTAGCAAAACAAACTCAAGAATTAACTAACATTGTGGAAGAGTTAAAGAGCAATTAAATACTAGTAATCTTAAATTAAGTATTCATTAATCGTCTCCCTTGTGGTTTAACAAGGGAGACGAGGTATATATAAAAATTTGCATTATACAAAACTGTGTAATGTATTTATTTGCAAAATTGTTTTTATAAAAAATATTTTGCAAGCAAGGTAATTTAGTTTTGGGTAAGGAGACTTTATGAAGCTTAATTTAATTAGAAAAATGCTATTGTATATTCTGGGCTCATCTGTTTTAGGCCTGGCCATTTTAGCTGGTCTTGCAGGCTATTTAGCAAGAAGCGATTTTACCAGTAGCTTTGACCAGCAAATGCAGGAGCTGGCTAGAGTTCAAGCCAGTGAAATAGGTAATATTCTAGGTTTTCTTACCTTTCTTGCGGAAACCACTTCTGAAATTCCATCGGCTAAAAATTTTGCAAAATTGCAATTATCTGCCCCAAGCTCACCAGAATATACACAGTCAAGAAATGAAGTCGCCAAGTATTTTCAATCCATCAGTGCAGAATATGAAAACATTTCTGATGTAGTCGTCGCTGACTCTAAGGGTATTGTTGTTATGCACTCAAATCCTAAATTAGTCGGCGTTGATATTTCAAGCTATAAAAGCATTGCACAATCCATAGCTGGTAAGCTGGCCATGGAAATTCGCTATTCTAAAACCACAAATTCCAATACAGTGCTTATAACTCAACCCATTGTGACTGATGGAAAAGTAGGTGCTGTGCTTATCTTCCTGATGGACTTAGAGGCATTACATAAGAAAACCACTGGAGCTTTGGCCTCAACTCCCAATGTAAACGCCTATGTTTATGATGAAAATTTCACCATCGTAATGGACAATGAGACTGAATACATTGGTACTAATGATAAAGATTTACCACATATTGCAGAAGTTAAGCGCCAAAAAAATGGTATGGTAGAGGTATACTTTGAAGAGGACGGAGACCACACCATGGGGCACTTTGCCCAAGTACCCATTAGCGGTTGGTATGTGTTTATTGACACTCCATATGATGAATACACCCAAGCCTCTACTGAATTAATTAGAGATATTGTTTTAATTGCAATTTTAATTGTTTTGGGCACAAGCATTATTATTATTGCCGTTGCAAGAAGTATTGCCAATCCTCTAAAACAAAGTGCAGAAATTGCTACCTATGTTAGTGAAGGCAATCTTGAATTAACAGCTGAGCAAGAAAATATTTTTGAAGAAAATAATAAACGTGGTGATGAAATTGGCGAGCTTTCAACAGGCTTGCAAACCATGATTCACGAGCTTGCAAACATAGTACAAAAAGCTGATAAAGCCACAGAAGATGCTAAAATTGCTCTTGCCGATGCAGAAATTGCTCAAAAGGAAGCTAATGAAGCCGCAGAGCAAGCAGGCCGTGCACGTCGTGAAGGTCTTTTAGATGCCGCAAGACAGCTAGAAGGTGTTGTGCATATTGTAGCCTCTGCTTCTGAGGAATTATCTTCTCAAATTGAAAATTCATCCCTTAGTGTACAAGATCAAGCAGGACGTATTGCACAAACTGCCGCTGGTATGGAAGAAATGAATAGCACCATTATTGATGTTACTAAAAATTCAGTAAATAGTGCTGACATTGCAACCACCACTAAGGAAAAAGCGAGAGATGGTGCAGAAATCACTCAAAAGTGTAAGGATGCCATTAATCATGTGCGTGAAGATTCTCTTGTTTTACGTAATAATATGAATGCATTGGCAGACCACGCTCAGTCAATTAACACAGTTATGGGTGTTATTTCTGATATTGCAGACCAAACCAACCTACTAGCGCTTAATGCCGCCATTGAGGCTGCTCGTGCTGGTGAGGCAGGGCGCGGCTTTGCTGTTGTTGCTGACGAAGTTCGCAAATTGGCAGAAAAAACCATCACTTCAACCACCGACGTAGCCAATGCCATTACTGCCATTCAGCATAGCACCGAGCAAAATGTTAAGCAGGTGGATGTGGCGGTAAAAAGCATTGAGGATGCCACAGAACTAGCCAACCAAAGCGGAATGGCTTTGCAAGAAATTCTTGAAATGGCAGAAATGAGTGCTGAGGGCGTGCGTAATATTGCCACTGCCAGTGAGGAGCAATCAGCCACCATGGATGAAATGACAACATCTATTGAATTAATTAATAAAATTGCTGATGAAACTCGCCACGCCATGGATGAAGCCTCAAGTGCTGTGGTGTCGCTATCAAACCAAGCTCAAGAACTAACTAAAATTGTAGATGATTTGAAAAAGAATTAATAAACTCGCATTTAAATTGAAAGCCCTGTAATAATTTACAGGGCTTTCTGAGTGCTGACCATGTCAGCACGATTCAAAAATCAAGAGTAGGCAGAGCTTTGCTTTGCCGTTAAATGATTGATTTTTGTGAATTACCACCTGCAAGCTTTGCTTGCATCAGTGGCACAAAACCCACAAAGTGGGGTTTGTTATCAAGCTAATCCTGTAATAATTTACAGGGCTTTCTGAGTGCTGACCATGTCAGCACGATTCAAAAATCAAGAGTAGGCAGAGCTTTGCTTTGCCGTTAAATGATTGATTTTTGTGAATTACCACCTGCAAGCTTTGCTTGCATCAGTGGCACAAAACCCACAAAGTGGGGTTTGTTATCAAGCTAATCCTGTAATAATTTACAGGGCTTTTTTGCCTTTACCCCTTGCCTTTTGCTATCGAATAACTAATTAAGGTGCATGAAAAAACAAAGCATATATATTGAAGGTGCAAGGCAAAATAATCTTAAAAATATTAGCCTGAACATTCCTCGTGATGAATTGGTGGTAATCTGTGGCCCCTCAGGCTCTGGTAAGTCAACCCTTGCCTTTGACATTGTCTACGCAGAAGGGCAACGCCGCTATGTGGAATCATTGTCCGCCTATGCCCGTCAATTCTTGCCGCAGATGAATAAACCTGCTGTGGATAAAATAGAAGGCCTATCCCCCGCAATATCTTTAGAGCAACAATCTTCAGCTAGGAATCCACGCTCCACTGTGGGTACTGTCACAGAAATATATGACTTCTTACGTGTGTTTTTTGCTCGTCTTGGGCGTATGTATTGCCCACAATGCGGCGAGCCAATTGAAGCTCGCGCCGCTGATGAAATAATTGAAGATATTTTATCACTACCAGAAGGCACAAAGTTTATGCTTATGTCCCCCTTGGTTGAGCACCAAAAGGGCACTCATGCAGATCGTTTTAAAAAGCTAAAAGCTGAAGGTTTTGTCAGGGTTAGGGTTAATGGTGATGTGTATACCATTGACGATGTGCCAAGCCTTGATAAAAATAAAAAGCATACCATTGAGCTTATTATTGACCGCTTAGTACTAAAAGAAGGTTTGCGTGGTCGACTGGCAGATTCAGTGGAGCTTGCTCTACGCTATGGCGAAGGACGCCTCATGGTGCATGTAATGGCTGACGATAAAAATAAAGCTAAAGATATTATACATGCCACTGCCTCAGTTTGCACGCGTTGTCGCATTAGCTTTCCTGCTCCAAGCCCTCAATTATTTTCATTTAATAGCCCACAAGGCGCTTGCCCACGTTGCGTTGGTTTAGGTACTGTTGATTATTTTGAGCCCTTACTCATTGCGCCAAATAAAGGCTTAAGCCTTGAAAATGGCGCATTGCTACCATGGGCTAATGCTAAGTACTTTGTAAGTTATATCCCCGCTTTAGAGGCTCTTGGTAAACGTTATAAATTTAAGCTTTCAACGCCACTTGCCCAATTTAGCGAAACGGCTCTACAAGCCCTATTTTATGGTGAGGGCGAAGATGGCAAGCCAGCCGAACATTCACAAGGCTTACGCCGAAACTGGATGGGTGGTAATGTGGCAATGGATGCAAAGGGTGACTATAATAGCCTTGAATTTGCAAGTAATAGCAATGACCAAGGTCAAGTGCCCATTGGCCCAAAACGCTGGACAGGCGTCATCCCATTATTAGAAAAAGGCATGCAATATGGCGATGCATGGCGCGAGACTTTATCACGCTTTCGTCAATCCACTCATTGCCCTGACTGTGGCGGAGCAAGGCTTAAAATTGAAGCTCTTTCTGTTAGGGTGAATGACATAAATATCCAAACATTTTGCGCTCTTTCAGTTGAAAAAGCGCTTAATTGGCTTGAGGGTCAAAGTTTTAGTGGGCGTCATGCGCTCATTGCTGAGCCACTATTAAAAGAGTTGACTCATCGCCTAACCTTTATGCGTGATGTGGGTTTAGAATATATTTCCTTAGGTCGAGCCATGTCCACATTATCTGGCGGTGAGGCACAACGCATAAGGCTTGCATCACAATTGGGTTCTGGACTTGTGGGTGTTACCTATGTTTTGGACGAACCTTCAATTGGTTTGCACCCACGTGATAATGCACGTTTAATTACAACTTTGCGTTCATTACAACAACGCGGAAATACAGTCCTTGTGGTTGAGCATGATGAGGCAACCATCTGTGAAGCCGATACAGTAATTGAGCTTGGGCCAGGTTCTGGCACGCTTGGTGGTGACCTTGTATATCTTGGCACTGTGGATAAGCTTATGAAAAAGGCCTCCACCCTCACAGCAAAGTATTTACGTGGTGATATGTATATCCCCTTGCCAGACGAAAGACGCGAAGGCAATGGTGAACTGGTAATAGAAGGCATTAATACCAATAATTTACAAAATATTGATTGCCGTATTCCGTTGGGTGTTCTAACTTGTGTAACTGGAGTGTCAGGCTCTGGTAAAAGTTCGTTAGTGGTTGATACTTTATATAAGCATTTAGCGCTTGCTCGTGGCACAAGGGTTGACCAGCCGGGCATAATTGCAAATATGCATGGGCATGAAGGCATTGAACGTATTGTTGCCATTGACCAAAGTGCCATTGGCCGCACTCCTCGTTCAAATCCAGCTACATATACCAAGGTCTTTGACGAAATTCGCAATATCTTCGCCACAACACCAGATGCACGTAAGCGTGGTTATACTTCTAGCCGTTTTAGCTTCAACGTGAAGGGGGGTCGTTGCGAAGCCTGCAATGGTGATGGACAAATTAGAGTAGAAATGCACTTTTTGCCTGATGTTTACGTTACTTGTGACATATGTAAGGGTAAGCGTTATAACCATGAAACATTGGAAGTGCGCTACAAAGGGCTTAATATTGCAGAAGTTTTAGAGTTGTCAGTCAGCAAAGCTAAAGACTTTTTTGAAAATTATCCAGTCCTTGCGCGGCGCCTTGCTGTTCTTGAAGATGTGGGTCTTGATTATTTACGCTTAGGCCAGCCTGCTACTACACTTTCTGGTGGTGAGGCCCAGCGCATTAAAATTTCACGTGAACTTGGCAAGAAATCCTTGCCAGGAACATTATATATACTTGATGAGCCAACCACTGGGCTACATATGCACGAAGTTGGTAAGCTAATAAATGTATTGCATAAATTGGTAGATAAAGGTGCCACCGTGGTGGTTATTGAGCATAATACTGACGTGATTTTAAGTTCAGACCATGTGCTTGATCTTGGCCCTGGTGGTGGTGAAAATGGGGGGCTTATTGTATCGCAAGGCACACCTGAAGCCATTGTAGCCGACCCAAAATCCGTTACAGGTAAGTTTTTAATGGAAGAAAGGCGGCATCGCGGTAAAAAATCTTAATTTTCTTACGCTTACAGCAGTTGAAATATATTGAAACAAAGTAAAGCCGCAAGCGGTTAGGGCTATTAAAATATCCTACTTCTTGCGGCTACTTTTTAGCTTATCAAATACATATTCGCCAGCCTTCACGTCACCTATGGCTTGAAGCGGAACTTCAGCCCTAGCCATATTTTTATGCCCGCCAGCTGAGCCAACTTCCCCAAAATTAGAAGAGGCCAAAACGCCCATATCCTGACTGCCGTCACCTCTAAAAATGACGACCAATATTTCTTGATGAACCCCACTCACAGCAACCCAACGCAAGCCGTGCACACGGGTAAAAAAGTCTGCAATGGCAACTAATAAATCTGGTGATTTAACATCGCCAATATGGGCATGCGCACCCTTGCGGCAATTTTGAAGTGAGCGAAAAGCCCTACTAAACAGTGGTAACCATTGTAAAAGATATTCGCTTCTCAATATGCGGCGCATTAAATTTATATCGGCAAAATTTGAGAGGTATTGGTATGCTTGGAAGTCAAGGGCAACACCTCCACGGTCAAATGCCGCAGTATCAGCCCGAATGCCATAGAGTAGAGCAGTGGCTAATAATTTACCTGGGCGGATTTTAAGCGCCCTTAAATA
>CAYJCI010000009.1:0-5830 GCA_964368595.1 uncultured Desulfovibrionaceae bacterium | reverse complement strand
AGCATGGCAAGATTATCTGGCCTTGTGACTTGATTAGTGCTTGCAATTGTTACGTCTTTAACCTTGTGGCTTAAAATACGCTTTAAAGCCATAGCTGAACCTAGGGCGTCAGGGTCAGCTACTACAAGTATGCACCATGACTCGCTTTTGCATAATGTGCTGCGCCACTCTGTTAAGCGTGCGCTAATGGTTGCAAGGTTGTCCATTTTAGCCATGTTTATTATCCAATAGTTTTTTAAGTACTGGGTATGAATCTACAATTCCAGACCAATTAAATACTTCTATCATGTGGCAAGTGTCTTGAGGTAGCCTTTCAATTAGCTTTTGCGCAATGGCAAGCTCTGCCTCGGTTAAATGCGTTAGGGCAAGGTGTTCATCCCTCTTACCGGGGGCGCTCAAATGCACAAGCCCCACATGCTTGAGTATATCACTTTGTAAAATTATCTCTGTTTGACCAAAACCTAGCATATGCCCAAGGTCAAGGCAAACCCCAAAAGGCCTAAATTTTGGGCCAAAAAGCCCTTGATCAAGGTTTGCCAGTGGCACTGTGTTAATATTTTCTAATAGCAGTGGTATATTGCTCTTTTTGTACCAATTGTTAGCAAAATCATACAAAAGACGCTCTTGTTTGGCTGTTGTTAGTCTTGGGTCAGTTGGTGGGTGCAAGACTCCAAAGCGAGGGTTAAGGTAGCTAGCTTTTAGCATAACTTTTAATGCCTGCTCAGCTGCGCCTTGCCCTGTGCTCCAAGGTAAGTCCACTGGCAAATGTACATGCCAACGTAAAGGTAGTTCAGCTAACTTTGGCGGTAAATCACGGGCAGTATATGCAAGGCAAGCCTCAGTTTCAAAAAAACACAAGCCCACCTCTTGCACTTTATGGGCAAGAAAATGGGCATTAGCTGCTACTGTGTCTGGCAATGCACAAGAGGGTGCGGCTATGGGCAATATGGGCATATTTTATAAAGTTTGCATGGTTATTTCTTTAATGGGGCGGCGTTGCACCAATGCGTAACCACCACGTATAATACGATAAATAAACCAAAGTAAAACTAAAGACGCACCAGCAATCATGCCAAAGATATACTGCAGGGCAAGGCGTATGGCTGGGTCTGCCCAAAGTTCTGAAAAATCACTAACATTTGTAGTATCTGGCAAAACAACACCAGCAGCACCAAGTAAGAAAATTCCACCAATGGTTATGATGCAAATAAGCAGTAAGGTGACCCAAAGGCTGCGAAAAATCCATGAACAATGTTGCTCTACAAAGGGCGCATTTTCTTTATTTGCCACATAGCGAGAGATGCCAGACCCCACAAGGGCAATGAAAAATGACACCCCAATCACAAGGCTAAATAAAGATAAAGCATAATAAATTAAGATTGTTGTATCGCTAGTTGCGGCGGATTTTCCACCAAGAGAATATGACATAAATTCCTCAATGCTTAAATTTTGTTATAACTAACTATAATATAAAGTTGATTTTATGTAAAGTTGCTATTAAGACCCATCATCCTAGCACCCCAAGCCACTTGCCCAAGGGCTAGTCCACCATCGTTGCTTGGTACATTAATATGCATAAGCACAGTAAAACCTTCTTTTTGCAATAAATATGGCAATATTTCTTGCAGAACACCATTTTGCATTGCCCCACCTGATAGGGCTATTGTCTTTGTATCAAGCTCCTTGGCGGCAAGGCTTGCCATATGCACAAAGCCTTTTGCAAGATTTACATGAAAATGCCTTGAGGCAGAGGCAACATCATTTGTTTTTTCAAAGTGTGCAAGGCATGCTGCAAATAAATCTTGGCTTGGTAGCTGCCAAAGGTCGCCTATTTTTACGGCAGGGCAAATGCAGTCCGCATTAAGCTCATTATTCCATACTGCATTGCTTTGAGCATATTCAAGGCGTATGGCGGCTTGGCCCTCATAGCTAGTATGTGTACAAAGCCCAAGGCCAGCGGCTACTGCATCAAAAAGCCGCCCAACACTTGAACTTTGTGGGCAATTGATTTGACGGTTGAGCATTTCTAAGACGGCAGGGCCTAATTTGTCATGCTTATTTAGCATGCTAGCTTCAAATGGAGTTCCTTTGGCAAGGGCAAGGGCAATACGCCAAGGCTCTTTTGTGGCGGCATCTCCACCAGCTAGGGCAAAGGGGCTTAGGCTGCCCACTCTGTACTGTTCAAGGCTTTGCGTATCAATATGCAATAATTCACCGCCCCATATGGTGTTATCAAGTCCAAGCCCAGTGCCATCTAAGGTTAGGGCTAAAGCTTTGCCTTGAAAATCGTGCTCAGCAAGAACAGACCAAGCATGGGCAAAATGATGTTGCAGGGCAAAGCAAGGGATACCGCGCGCCTTTGCCAGATCTTTTGCCATTTGGGTGGACATAAAGTTAGGGTGCAAATCATGCACAATGGCCTTTGCTTGCACCTCCAAAAGCATTTCTAAATGCTTAATGACTTCATTATAAAAGCCTAAAGTTTCAACATTTTGTAAATCGCCAATATGCTGGCTTAAAAAGGCCATTTGCCCACGGCTTAAACAAATTGTGGATTTTAATTCTGCCCCCATGCCAAGTATGGGAGGTGTTTCTAGTGGTAGGCAAGGTAATGTAATGGGTCTTGGTACATAGCCTCTGGCTCTACGCAAAAGCGTATTGCGTAATTGCGTTTTGGATTTATCATCATTCGCTGAATGATTTATCGTAGTATTATCAGGTATTTTACATACAGAATCATCGGTGCGAACTAAGATGTCACGATTGTGTAATAAGAAAATATCAGCAATATGCGCAAGGCGGTTTAATGCTTCACGGTTACCAAGGCAGATGGGCTCCCCCCCTGCATTGCCAGAGGTCATAACTAGGGCTGCAATATCATTTGGCCCACAAAGCTTGGCAAAATGCTTAAAAAGCACAATGTGCAGTGGTGTATAGGGCAATACAATCCCAATGCTATCAGCATCTGGGGCAATTAGCTGTGGTAAGGAAGAATCACGCTTTTTGCAAAGCACTATTGGTTTTTCACCTGAATTTAATAAAGCTTCATGCTCTGGAGTAATATGAGCGATGGCTTTTGCCATTTGTAGGTTAGCAACCATAAGCGCCAAGGGTTTGTGTGGGCGGTTTTTACGCTCACGCAGTAGTGCAACGCTAGCTTCATTATTAGCATCACAGCTAAGATGAAAGCCACCAAGACCTTTAATAGCGGCCAATTTGCCAGCCTTGAGATGTTCAGCAATGGCTTTTAAGGCTGCATCACCTTGTAGATTTTGGGGGGCATTGTCATAATTGCTTTTTTCAGGCTTAGTATTTTGCTCAACACACCAAATTTTGGGTCCACATATGGGGCAAGCATTGGGTTGTGCGTGAAAACGGCGATTTAATGGGTCTTCATATTCTGCATGACATTGGGGGCAAAGGCTAAAGCAAGCCATAGACGTGGTTGCACGGTCATAGGGTATGGAATGGGTAATGGTATAGCGCGGCCCACAATTGGTGCAATTGGTAAATGGATAATTATAACGGTGGTTTGATTTGTCTAAAATATCTTGCTCGCATTCTGAGCAAATGCTTGTATCCGCACTAATAAGCACAGAATGCCCGCCCTCGCCTTGGCTTTCAATAATCATAAATTTATTATGACATTTAGGACTTATATTTTTTACCTCAAGAGAAGTTAACGAGGCCAAGGGCGGGAGCTCATGTTTTAATTGGTGGATAAAGTTTAGGACATTTTGTTCTTTACCTTGCACTTCAATGCAAACTCCTTGCGAAGTATTGCCTACAAAGCCGCCAAGGTTATGCAAATGTGCAAGCCTATAGACAAAGGGCCTAAAGCCAACACCTTGCACTTGGCCTGTGGCTAAAATATGTGTTCTGTGTATTTCCCAATCGGCTGTGTTTTGCATGCTACAAGCCTAGCAAATAATGTTTTAACTCGCATTATATTTTTTTTAGCCTAGACATTTCTTGCAAAATACAAAGCATTTTGGTATGCGAAAGGCTTATTTATTGCAAATTAAAGATGGGAGGCCCTTATGGCAACAGAACAAAAGCTAGGAAAAAGAATTAAATCTTTTCGTGAAGAACGCGGTATTGATATAGATACTTTGTGTGAACATACTGGATTAACAAAAGATTTCTTAACTGCACTTGAAGAGGACAATGTATACCCAAGCATTGGCCCACTTCAAAAAATATCCCGTGCACTTGGTGTTCGCTTGGGTACATTTATGGATGATGAAATTACTCGCGATCCAATTATTTCTCGCATTGGTGAGCGTACATCTGACCTTGCCATGCATAAGGGTAAAAATAGCAATGCAAGCTTTGTGTATCATGCCCTTGGTAAGGGTAAGAGTGACCGCAACATGGAGCCATTCCATATTGAAATTATGCCAAATGAGAGTGGCGACCATACTACATCATCTCACCAAGGTGAGGAATTCATGCTTGTGCTTAAGGGTGAACTATTAGTAGTTTACGGGCGTGAAACTCATATTCTAAAGCAAGGTGACACCATTTATTACAACTCCATTGTACCGCATTATGTTGGTGCTCATGGTGATAGCCCTGCAGAAATTTTAGCAGTAATTTATAATCCTTAAGCAAAACTAAAACTGGTTTAAATAGTAAATTATAAAGGCGTATGGAATGAAAAATAAAGTAGCCGAAAGGCAAAAGCAATTTGTACTTCGTGAGAAAACTCTAGGTCAAATCCTAGATGATACCATTGCCAGAATTCCCGATAAAGATGCGGTAGTTTATGTTGACCGTGATTATCGTCAAACTTGGCGTGAATTTGGCAATACAGTTGACGAATTAGCCAAAGGGCTCATGGGTCTTGGCATTAAACGTGGTGAAAAGGTTGCCGTTTGGGCAACAAACGTGCCTTACTGGGTGGCTTTGCAATTTGCAACTGCCAAGATTGGGGCAGTGCTTATCACCGTAAATACCAATTATCGTGAGCATGAGCTGCGTTATTTATTAAATCATTCTGAGTGTGAAAATATATTCATCATTGATAATGTGCGTGACCATGATTTTATTCAAACTCTTTACACTGTTGTGCCAGAGTTACGCACTCAATCTCGTGATTGTATTAGCTGCCCAAGCTTGCCACACTTGAAGCGCGTGTTCTTCCTTGGTGTTGAAAAGTACCGCGGAATGTACTCCATACCAGAAGTTAGAGCCATGTCAGTCATGGTTACTGATGAAGAATACAAAGAGCGCCAAGCAGAGCTTGACCCTTGGGATGTTATTAATATGCAATATACATCCGGTACAACTGGCTTTCCAAAGGGTGTAATGCTTACCCATATGGGCGTTGGATTAAATGGTTATTGGATTGGCGCTCACCAAAAATTTACTGAGAAAGATCGCCTTTGCCTAACTGTGCCTTTATTCCACTGCTTTGGTTGTGTGCTTGGTGTATCAGCTTGTGTAAATCATGGCACAACCATGATTATTTTAGAAAATTTCAATGCTTTGCATATGTTAGAGGCCATTGATTCAGAAAAATGCACAGCTGTGTATGGTGTGCCAACCATGTTTATTGCAGCTTTAGAGCATAAAATGTTTAAGCGTTTTGATGTATCATCCTTGCGTACTGGCATTATGGCGGGTTCTGTTTGCCCTGAGCCGCTAATGCGCCGTGTGGTTGATGACATGAATATGAATGAAATAACCATATGTTATGGTTTAACTGAAGCCTCCCCAGTTATGACCCAGTCAGATGTGAATGATCCACTTGATGTACGTTGTGCAACTGTTGGCTGTGCCATGCCTGGTATTGAAGTTATGGTGGCAGACCCTGACACTTGCGAAG
>CAYJCI010000008.1:15790-27231 GCA_964368595.1 uncultured Desulfovibrionaceae bacterium | reverse complement strand
CCAACAAACCTTAGAACAAGGCATGCAGGCTTTGCGTTTACTTGCTAATGCTTAAGTTTACTGCCTTAAACTATTTTCTTTCCAATATTATAAAATTAAATTAAATTTTATATTTTCATACCATCCATAAATTCAGCGGCAATCTTTTTTGCTAAGTCGTATTGACTTTCTCTTGTGGGGGCATTGCCATCAAGCTTTGCGGCTTTAACAGTGTGCATAATATGCCCATAGATTGGCCCTGGGGGTAGGTCAATGGCAAGTAAGTCCTTGCCATCAATTTCGATTTTTTCATGTTGCCATGTTGTTATGTAGTGCGAGAGGGCCTTGCGTAACTTTTCAGAGGCAGTTCTTGCCATAATGAACAGCAACATTTCAATGGGCATGCTTTCTAGGATTATGCAAAGCTCGCTGGTTCTTTTATTTTTGTTTTTATGCCAATCTCTTATGCGGTTATGAGCCATGCGCGTACGTTCACGCAATTGTAAAAAATCATGCTGTTGAGCCTTGGGGATGCCCAAGCGTTGAACAACATTTGCACATTCTTTATATGGTAGCTTGCGGCAAAGAGCTAGCACGTACACAACCCAAGGTTGTGGGGTTTGTTCATAATAAAGCAGGCGATACCAGTCTAAAATATCTCTTACTGAATGTAATAAATCAACCTTTTGTGGGTTTAGCGTAAGTTGAGAATAAATTGCAGGTAATAGCCCTAATTTATCAAGGCGTTGTAAAATAGCAACGGGGTCAGGCTCTGCAAAAATTAGTCGCATTTCATGGAAAATTCTTGCGCCTAAAAGTTTATCCATTAGTTTAAGGGTAAGGGTGTTTTTGATTAATTTTTCTAAGGCTGCACCTAGCTTGAAGTCATAGCGCTGTTCAAAACGCACAGCTCTTAAACAACGGGAGGGATCTTCTACAAAGCTTAAAGTATGCAAAACTCTGATGCGACGGTCGTTTATATCCCTTTGACCGCCAAAAAAGTCCACCAATTGCCCAAAAACTGAATTTTCTAAGCGGATTGCCAAGGCATTTATGGTGAAATCTCGACGAATTAAATCAAGCTTGAGTGATGATAACTCCACAGTTGGCATGGCAGCAGGGTATTGATAATATTCAAGCCTTGCAGTTGCAATGTCTAGGTGGCGTTTTTTGCCATTTTCGTCCTTAAAAATTACAATGGCGGTTAAGAATTTCTCATGCTCACGAATACGCCCATTTAAGAGCTTAGCAAGCTCTCTAGCATAGGCAATGCCATTGCCTTCCACCACAATGTCAATGTCATAATTGGGTTTTTCAAGTAAAAGGTCACGCACAAACCCCCCCACAGCATATGTGGCCATGCCCAATTTATCACCAAGTTTGCCTATTTTTTCTAGCAGTTTATAAACATCCTTGGGCAATCTATCCCGCATGAGTTTAATTAGCGTGCGTTCTTTCCTACCTTCTCGTAGGGTGATGGGCACTTCGTCGGGCTTTTCTGCAAATATATTTATTAAATCTGTGCGTGTTACCACGCCAATAACTTCACCAGCATCAACAATGGGTACGAGGCTTTGCCTTGCCCCGACTATAATATCGATTAAATTGGCTAGACTGGCATCAGGAGGCAATGTATGCACATTACGCTGCATGTAGGTATCAAATTCAGTTAAATGATGCTGAACGGCACGGCTGGCCGTTTGTGCGTCTAATACGCCAAGGCATTGATGGGTTCCTTTCTTAAATATGGGCACAGCTTTAATGCCAAGTTGTGTCATCAGCATATAGGCATCTTGCATGGTTTTGTCTTCTTCAATGCCAAGGGCAGGGGCTGACATATAATCACGGGCGCATTTTTCTGATTGAACTTGGTGATGTAGCTTTTGAAATATGAATTCACGCACTTGTTGTATTGTCATGTCCCTAACTGATGCCGATGCCGCATAAGCATGCCCGCCACCACCAAGAGCCACACAAACATCACCCACATTTATAGCCTCACTACGACTACGGGCAACAACAGTAATACAACTGCCCATGCGGCCAAGGGCAAAAAGCACAGGAAAGCGCTCAATTTCCATAAGCTTGTGGGCTAAAAACGCAAAATCACCCAAATAATGCTCCATGCTAACATCAGCAATTACCACCACAACATCACCAACTGTGTAAGATGTGGCAGACTCAAGCAAGGCATGCAAAGCTTGAATATGCGTACTCGTTAGCTCATAGGCTGCAAGGTCAGATATGGTGTTAACATCCATGCCTTTTTCCAACAGCCAAGCCGCCGCAATATAGTCATGGGTAGTGGTTGAGGCGTAGGTAAAGGAGCCAGTATCTGCATAAATTCCAAGGCCAAGGATGGTTGCATCTTGGCAAGATATTTCAAGCTTCCTTTCTCGTATCTCACGCAAGATTAAGGTTGTGGTTGCGCCAAGGCTTTCAACCCTGCAATGCTCGCTGTGAATATCATCACTAGAGGGCGGATGATGGTCCCAAATATGCACTTCAACATCACTTCTATCAAGTAAAACTTTAACGTGTGGAATGCGTGAAGACTGGCGTGTATCAACGATTATTAGGCGTTTAATATTGTCCCATTCAATTTGATTTGCATTCTTAAAGTTATACATGAAGGTTGCAGTTTCTGTATAAAAGTTATTAAGGCTTTTTTCTTGCGTTCCAGGGAATAATAATACTGCCCCTGGATATAAGATTTGTGCTGCAATTATAGAGGCAAAAGCATCAAAATCCGCATTGGAATGACAGGTGATTAATGTATCACCATTGGCATTGTTTGCGCTTAAAAGATTCTGCGGAAAATGACATGACATACTAATTACCCTGTGCCTTATTTCGTGGATGATAACGCTTATGAATATCTAATAAACGGCGACTTTGCACATGCGTATAAATCTCCGTTGCGGCAATATTACTATGACCAAGTAAGATTTGCACAGTGCGCAAATCTGCGCCACCTTCAAGTAAATGTGTTGCAAATGAATGCCTAAATGTATGTGGTGAGATTGAGCGCTTAATGCCTGCCATTACCGCATATTTTTTAACCATTTTCCAGACATATTGCCTCGTTAAGCCACGACCAGACCTATTTAAAAATACAAAGTCATCCTTGGGTGAAAATAGCTTGCGCCATTCACCTAAATAACCTGTAAGTAGTATCATGGCACCTTCATGCATGGGTACAATGCGTTCTTTTGAGCCTTTGCCAAATATGCGTAATAAACGACGCTCCATGTCAATATCCAGCGGCTTTAATTCACATAATTCTGAAACCCTTAATCCAGATGCATATAATAGTTCTAGCATGCAACGGTCACGCATGCCCAGCCTATCTTGGAGGTTTGGCTGTTCAAATAACTGTTGCATTTCAACTTGTGTTAAAAAATCAGGTAATAAGGTTGGGAGTTTAGGACTTTCTAGTAATGTAGCTGGGTTTTTTGTTAAAATTCCTTGTTCTACTACATATGCAAAAAAATTACGCAAGCTTGATAAATGACGAGATAAAGTGCGCCCAGCATGTCCTCGCCCACGCAACCAAGCAAGGTATAAAAATAAATCTTGCTCACCTAACTCTTTAGGTAGCTTGTCTTCACCAATTTCTGCAAGGTATGTCAAAAAGTTTTTCAAATCATGTCCATATGATGCCGCCGTATGAGCAGACAAGCCACGCTCAGCTAATAAATAATCTAGCCATTGTTCAACTATGATTTGTGGTGAATTTTGCATAACTACTGTATTATTTATATTAAAATTTCCTAAGTGGCAAGGGACAATATAGTTTTTGCATGCTTAAAACTATGCTAAATCATAACATAAAACCTAAAATATCCCATAGGTATATTTTAGGTTTTGTTTTAAGGTAGGTGGTTTATGGGAAGAAGTGAAAAGTATTAATCTTCTTCTTTATTTTCTTTTTTAATGGCATTTTCTGGTAATACTCGGCCGCCATTTTCTAATTTTTTAAGGAAGCTATCTCTACAATCATAGCTACAGAAACGGTGTATAGTTTCACCGTCTTTAACGGTGATGCTGCTATCCATGTCAATGTAGGTGCCGCATTCAGGGTCTTTAACCATTTCGCCTTGGGCTACTTTGGCTTCCATTTCAGCTGGGTCGTCTTTTTTAGCAAATTTTCTCTTAAGGTCATTGGCAAAAAGCCTATACAAAACGTAACAGGCGACGGCTAATACTATCCATTTTATCATGATAAACTCCTAATTAATCTTGGTAAATTTTTTGTCCGTTTAATTTATATTTAATTTGCTTAAGGCAATTTTCAATTTCCACGGGCAGTATATCCTGCCTTGCCACTTCACGCAAGGGGATGAGCACAAAGGCCCTTTGGTGCATGCGTGGATGTGGGATGGTGCATTGCTCGTCTTGTTTGATTTCTTTACCAAAAATCAATAAATCCAAGTCAATGCAGCGTGGGCCGTGTTGCATGTTTTTATCTTGGCTGCGTGTTCTGCCAAGCTTTAGTTCAATACCTTGCAAAAAATTTAATAATGTTTGTGCTGTCCAATCTTGATTGCATTCAAGGCGCATTACTTGATTGTAAAACCAGTTTTGTTCTTTAATCCCTTGTGGTTCTGTTAAATATACTTCTGAATTGGCTATGATATTTAAGCCTTTTCCTGATGCAATTAATTCTTCTGCTTGGTTGAGATATTTGAGGCTGTCGCCCATATTTGAACCAAGGCTAATGTATGCTGTTGTCATATGCTATTTTTGGTTAAGTCTGCCGGTAATATTATCCCTAATCCATTTAGCGTCAAGCCATTCAAGTGGTGTAACCTCCATGCCACCCACAAGAATGCCAAAGTGCAAATGGTCGCCAAAAGCCATGCCAGTCTCGCCAGTAGTGCCTACAATATCGCCTTTATTGAGCATATCGCCAACTTTTGCGTGAATATCTGTTAAATGCGAATATAATGACATAAGCCCAAGGCCATGGTCCACAACTACAAGGTTGCCGTAAATTCCTAAATCACCAGAAAAGATAACCTTCCCGCTATTTGATACTGGAACTGGGGCTTGCTTTACTGAGGCAAGGTCAAAGCCTAAGTGCCATTGATTATCAACAATTTCGCCTTTGTAAATATAGGTGCGGTGGTCGCCATATCCTGCCCTTGATGCTGCACGGGGTAGGCGTAAAAATATGCCTTTCCACATGGGGGTAGCTGAAGTGTTGGATGATAGGTGGCGCAAAAAGTCAGCATTAGCTAGGCGAATGTCTTTATTTATAATTATAAAACGCTCAAAATTGCTATTGGCATTTGGTGCTAAATGCCCAAGCCTATCGCTTAATCTTTGTAGGAAATTGTCAGATACATTAATATTATCTTCTTTAAATACCCTGTCTATGGCATGTACGCGCAAGGCATTTGTAGTGGTATTGCCTGCTAGGTCTTTTGCCGTGATTTTGGGTGTAAATTCTTCTGGCTTCATGTAGTGCGGGAAGGCAAAATAGCAAATATATGTACCGTTTGGTTGTTTGTAACCTAGGAATAGCTTGTCATTAACTAAAACACCGCTTTGTTCAACTTCTTCATTTAGCTTATAAGCAATAACTGCGCTTCCGCCACGGCGAACATTGGGGGGCAGGGTAGTAACATTTATGCGCGGTGGCGCAGTATCAAGGCGCATGGGTATGGTTACAGTTCTAGTATTACCAAGGCTAAAGCTAGCTAGTGATGCATCAAGTGCTTTAATTTCAAATTCAAAAGCTCCTTCACGTATGGGGCTATTTTTTAGATTAAAAGTGATGCTATCTTCTGTATTGTATGGGTTAAAGTTTTTGGCAATAATTTCTGTGCGTCTATCCTTTTCAATGACAGCAACATTTACAGAGCGCACCCCTGAAGGGTCGGTTAGTTTAATTGTGATGGCTGTATCTGGTGCAACTTTGCCGGAGCTTGGGCTAATTGTAATGGCTGGGCCTTCCATATCATTAAAAAATAAATAGGCACCATAGCCAAAACCACCCAAAACTATTATTACAGCAAGAGTTGAAATAAAACTTTTCATTTTCATGTTAAATTACCTATAACCAGTTGTTTTTGTTTGTAGTGTTAATTACTTTGTTAAGTATACAATGTATTGATGTATTTGTCATTATACAATACTATGCTTGGCGTGTGAGAAATGAATCATTTTAATTGAACAAAGATAGCTTGAAAATTTTTAAGGCTTGCTTTTGTAGTTTAAGTTTTTATTTGTGGATGTATTTTAAGATTATATTTTGTTATATTGTTAAAATTATGTAATATTTACTAAATTGTCTTACTTTGTTTAAGGGCAGCTATGCAACGCACAAGATCTGTGGATCCAAGAATTTTGCGTACCTCTATGGTGCGCTATTTACAAGAAAAAATCGGCATTACTGATACGCAAGTCTTAGCCGTTATGAATAGTTTGCCAAGGCATGACTTTGTGCAGGAGGCTTTTCGCCTGCAGGCTTATGAAGATCGCCCTTTGCCTATTGGCTATGGGCAAACTATTTCACAGCCCTCAACAGTTGCCCTTATGACCCAATATTTAGAGGTTTCAAGGGGCATGCGCGTGCTTGAAATTGGCACTGGTTCAGGCTATCAGGCGGCAGTGCTTGCTAGTTTGGGCTGTCGTGTATATACGGTTGAGCGCATACCTGAACTTTATACTGCCACCCGTGCCTTGCTTGAGCAAAAGTTTAACATGCGTAATATTTTTATGCATCGCTATGATGGCACTCTTGGCATGAAGGAAGCGGCACCATTTGATAGGATTTTAGTCACAGCAGGTGGGCCAGAAATTCCAAAACCCTTGGTGGAGCAATTGGATGACCCAGGTTTAATGTTAATCCCTGTGGGTAGTCAAAAACGTTCACAAAGGTTGATGCGTGTGCGTAAGCAAAATAATGTGGTAACTGTTGCTGACATGGGCCAAGCAGTTTTTGTGGACCTTGTGGGCAATCATGGTTGGTAATTTATATAAAAGGGGTGGTTATGTCTTCTTGCTCTGGTAAAAAAGAAAATATGATGGAGGCTATGGCCTTACAAGATAATGTTATTTCTAACACCTTAAATAAAATACGCTATAAGCTTTTTATTATGAGTGGTAAGGGGGGCGTTGGCAAAAGCTCCGTTACTGTGAATACTGCAGCAGCCCTTACAGCTCGTGGCTTTAAGGTTGGCATTTTGGATGTGGATATTCATGGCCCAAGTGTGCCTAATTTGCTAGGTGTTGATGCTGGGATTGAAAAAGACCCGCTGACTTCTTTAATGATTCCCGCAAAGTATAATGATAATTTAAGCATCATTTCCATGGATTCTTTGTTAAGGGAAAGAGATAGCGCAGTTATTTGGCGCGGGCCTAAGAAAACGGCAGCCATACGTCAATTTATTTCTGATGTGCAATGGGGCGAGCTTGACTTTTTGTTGATTGACTCTCCTCCCGGCACAGGGGATGAGCATATTACCGTTCTTAAAACCATACCAGATGCTCTTTGTGTTGTGGTTACCACTCCACAAGAAATTTCCTTGGCTGATGTGCGTAAGGCTATAAACTTCTTACAATATGCCAAGGGTAACGTGCTTGGTGTGGTGGAAAATATGAGTGGGCTTTTCTGTCCGCACTGTACTAAGGAAATTGATTTATTTAAGAAGGGTGGCGGTAAAGCGCTTGCGGAGCGTTATGGCCTAACCTTCTTGGGCGACATTCCGCTTGACCCTGCAACTGTTGTGGCGGCAGATCGTGGCGTGCCTGTTGTGTTTTTGGAAGAAGATTCCAAAGCCAAGCAAGGATTTTTAAGTTTAGCTGATAATATTGTTCGTGCTTCTGCCTCAAGCTTGGAGGCTTTAGCTAGTAGCCATGAATAGCTTGAGTAGCTTTTGATTAATTATCCTTAGTTTATTTTGGCTTAAATTTCTTACGTGTTGATTGTTGGTCGCAGTGGAATTGAGGTTCAACGAAGCGTGTAAGGTATTTTTTGTGTGAAGATTTTTCTTTGCTGTGTTGGGATGATATGATACTATGAGCATGTTAAATAACCCTACATGCCTTAATGCTTGGTATGTAAGGTTTTTATGGCTTGTTAATATTTTTTTATAAAATTTTATATGGTATTTGCCTTAGTTTTTGTGCAAATCTTAAATTAAAATGGTTTTGATATATGTTGCATTTAGCAAATAAGCTCACATTATTACGCATACTTATGGTACCTCTCATAGTAGTATTGTTGCATTTTGAGGGGCCTTTGGTTTGTTGGGTAGCGACCTTTGTTTTTATAGCAGCCTCACTTACTGATTTTATTGATGGCTACATTGCTAGACGTTTTAATGCAGTAACAAGCCTTGGTAAATTTCTTGACCCTTTGGCAGATAAAGTTCTTGTCTGCTCTGTGCTTGTCATGCTTGTGCAGTTGGGCTGGGTTGATGCTTGGATTACTATAATTATTATATGTAGAGAGCTTGTTGTTACTGGTTTAAGGGCGATTGCCATGGATGAAGGCATTGTACTTGCTGCAGATAATTATGGCAAAGTGAAGACTGTTTTACAGCTTGTTGCTCTTGCGCCATTGATTGTTCATTATCCATTTTTAGGTTTTGACCCACAACTTATTGGATTGTTTTTATTGTATATTTCCACAGTGTTAGCTGTATTTTCAGGTGCTAACTATGTGTATAGTTTTTATAAAACAAGCACAGCAAAGAGTTAATTTTATTTATTAAATTAAGGTGTTGTTATGGCTTTACATTTGCAATTGCGTCTTAAAAATTGCTTGCAAACCATCTTGGATGTGGAAACTGATGTTGCCAAATATCCATTATATGGTGCTTTTAAGCCTGAAATGGAAACTCTTAAAAAGTATTTAACAGATATTGATAATTTGGAACTGTCTGAAGATGACGTTGCACGCTTGGAGCAGGCTACAACTTTATTCTTAAATGAGCTTTATTTACCACTGGCTAAATCTGAAATTGCTATTAAGAAAAGAGTGTTACAATAATTGGCTTTTAACAAGTGTGAAATTAAATTATGTTTTGGCGTACGCTTATTCTAGTTGCTTTAGGCTTAATCAACGTTATACTCTTTTATCGAATGATATGGGGGGATAGCGGAGTTTTAGCATTTAATCAATTGCGTACTCAATATAGAGGGCTTGTTCAAGAGCTTGCCACCTTAGATGAAAAAAATGTTACTTTAAGTAATGAAATACGTTTATTAAAGTCAGATGATGCCTATATTGAAAAAATGATTAGGCAACGTTTGCATTATGTGCGTGACAATGAAATTTTATATCTTTTCACTGACACGCCACCAATCCCAAAAAACGGAGAGGAAAACGATGAAGGAAAAAATTGACTGGTATCAGGAAGTGCTTGATTTAGAGCCGGGGTCAAAAGTTTTCTTTCCTTTGGCTAAATTACTTGCGCAAAATAACGAATTTTTGCGCTCAGTGGAAACTTTGCAGCATGGCCTTGATCGTCATCCTGAATTTATAGAAGCTAGGCTTTACCTTATTGAACTTCTTCATCAAAATCCAGATGTTGAAAACAGTAAGCAAATACTTGAGCAACAGTTAACTATTTTAACACCACTACTTGCGCGTTATGCAGGTTTTTGGAAGGCTTGGGGCAGTAGCCCTCAGGTATCATCTCAAACTGGTGATATTGGTATTGCCATTGCTTTTTTGGCAGCTTTATTTCAGGACAAGACTTTGTCACTATCTGATATTGTTACCAAGGGCTTACAAATGGTGCTTGGTGAGGATAAAAAAGGTGTTGGCTCTGTTGGTGGCGCTGGCTCCCTTGAAGTGGTTGAAGAAGCGGAAGATGCTGAAGATTTTGAAGATATGGAACCTATTATGGTTGAAGAGGCAGTGCATGTTAGTTCATTGCCAACTCCATATTCAGAAGATTCTGCTGATGATTTTGATGAAGATGAAGAAGGCGAAGAGCGTTTTTCATTGCGTACTCGCTCCATGGCAGAAGTTTTGGCAGAGCAGGGCGACTTTGCTGGTGCGCTTGAAATATATCAAGAGCTTGTAAATGACGCAACTTCGCCTCAAGAAAAAGAAGATTTGCAATCTAGGATGAATACTCTAAGTACTCACCTTGGTACTGTGGAGGAAAAATCTGAACATGAAGATGAGGTGACAAGCTCACCTGGCAAGGATCGTATCCTTTCTGTACTTGAAACCTTGGCTGAGCGTCTAGAAAGCCGAGCTAATTAAATAGTCGTATTTAATGTTAATGTTGTTTAAGAATTTTCGATTTGACCATAACTTGAGGGAAATTATGTTTATAAAAAAAGGCATGATAGGAATATTTTTGGCGTTACTAGTTTTTGGTAGCGTTGGTTGTAGTGGTAATCAAACTGTTAAAGATGCTTGGAAGGGTACTAGGGGTTGGTGGTATTCCAATGTTAGTGTGCCTGCTAGTATTGATTATGACGAAACTGGTGAGATGACTGAATATAAATCAATGCTTGCTAAAAGCATGATTGGTATTGACGTTCAGTTAACCAACTTAGAAAAACTTATGAGCAATGCCGACAAGCCGCCAACCAATGAATGGGTGCAAGGCTTGTTTGGCCGTTTTCCTTGGCTTAACGGATTTTCCGGTATTAAAGCTGATGGTGAGATTATTGGTCAAGTTCCAGGGATGCCACTAAAACCTCTTAGCTTCTATCCTTTATTAGAGGAAGATGAGAAGCAAAATTTACGCGCGCTTAGAGCACATGTTCAAAATACACCCATGGGCCCAGAGACATTTTTGGCAACGCCTTTATATGATAGTCATACCTTCCTAGGTGTGGTAGCTGTTTATTTTGATATGCGCGAGCTTTTGCAATTCTCTGAAACACCTGATGAATTAATAATTATTGCACCACAAGCCGTGCTTTGGGCTGGTAAATATAATTTTGCCTCAACCCCAATGGCTGGTATTGAGTGGGACAAAATTGTACTAAAAGATTATAGTGGCACTGTAAGCAATGCTAATGGTAAATTTTATTGGACATTGCGTTACCTTGGTAACCTACCTTTAATATTTGCAGTTGCAGTTGAAGGTAATTTTGAAGAAGTTTACAATGCACGCACAGGCCCAGTTGAAGCTTCTGGATTTGTTGAGCCAACCATTGTTGAAACTGATGAAGATGTAGAAGATGTAGAAGAAATCGAGGAAGTTGAAGAAGCTGAAGCCGTAGAAGAGGTTGAAGAATCAACTGGAGCTGCACCTGCAGATGCAGGCTCTGCAGCGCCTTCTCCAATTCATCCTGACCAACCAGATACAGACGACTCTGCAGATACAAGCTCTAGTAGTGAAGATGCAGATACAAGCTCTAGTAGTGAAGATGCAGATACAAGCTCTAGTAGTGAAGATGCAGATACAACTGATACAGAGCCTATGGCTATGCCATCACCAATCCATCCAGATCAACCAAGTGATGAAAGCAGTGACAGC
>CAYJCI010000008.1:9932-15690 GCA_964368595.1 uncultured Desulfovibrionaceae bacterium | reverse complement strand
GGCTATGCCATCACCAATCCATCCAGATCAACCAAGTGATGAAAGCAGTGACAGCTCTGACACTGATAGTGATGAAGATGTAGATGCTTCTGATAGCTCAAGCGTTGATAGCAGCTCTGAAGAAGATGATGATGAGCAAGATGGCGGCTATAGGCCACCAAGTCCCTTTGGATCATAGTAAATAAATGATTACTCGGCCTCTTTTGGGGCCGAGTTTTACTTTAATAAATTATGCAGAATAGTTTAAGTTTTAGTATGTTTGATACTGGAAAGTAGAATTTTCAGTATCAAATAATTTAAGGAGCACGGTCAAAATGTCTGAAATTACCGTAACAGAATACTTGTTATTACATCAGCATCGTAGCCCCCATGCTACGGGTCAATTTACAAGTCTTTTATATGACTTGATTTTATCAGGTAAGATTATTTCAAAGCGTGTAAATAAAGCTGGTTTATTAGACATTTTGGGTGGCACTGGTCAGGTAAATGTGCAAGGTGAAGATGTACAAAAACTTGATGAGATTGCCAATAATGTAATGATTTACCGCATGGAAAGATGCGGAACCTTATGTGCCATGGGCTCGGAGGAAGAGGCGGACCTTTTAACCATTCCTGATGATTTTCCTCGTGGTGAATATATTTTGATATTTGATCCTCTTGATGGTTCAAGTAATATTGATGTAAATATCAATGTTGGAACCATCTTCTCCATACTACGCAGGCCAAAAGGAAGTACAGGCGAGGTAACCCTTGATGATGTGTTACAAGCAGGTACTGAACAAATAGCCGCAGGCTATATACTTTATGGCCCGTCTACCATGCTTGTATTCACTACAGGGCAAGGTGTTCATGGCTTTACTCTTGACCCTGGTGTTGGTGAATTTTTACTTTCTCATCCTAATATTACAATGCCTGAGCGTGGTAAGGTTTATTCAGTAAATGAAGGTTATTGGCATGATTGGGGCAATGCTGCGCAAGAAAGTGTAGAATGGTTCAAAAATCCAACAAGTGGGCATAATACAAAATATTCAGCTCGTTATGTTGGTTCTCTTGTGGCAGATTTTCACCGTACTTTGCTAAATGGCGGAATTTATCTTTATCCTGAAGATAAAAACAAACCACAGGGTAAGCTTCGCTTAATGTGTGAAGCCTCGCCACTAGCCTTTTTGGCCGAACAAGCTGGAGGCAAAGCCAGTGATGGGCACAAGCGTATATTAGACATTGTTCCAAATGAGCTACATGCACGCACACCTTTGTTTATTGGTTCAAGGGCAGAGGTTGACGATGTGGAACGTTTTTACGCTAAGCATGGAAAATAAGAGTGATTTGTCTTGGTATTGAAAGCTCTTGCGATGAAACAGCCCTTGCCCTAGTGCGGGATGGTTTGCTTTTAGAAAATATTGTCGCAACGCAAGAGGAAATACACGCATTATTTGGCGGTGTTGTACCGGAGCTAGCATCGCGTGAGCATTATCGCTTAATGGGCCCGCTTTATGATGCTTTACTGCAAAGAGCTGATATTGCCCCAGAAGATATTGATTATTATGCAGTTTCTCGTGGGCCAGGCTTGCTTGGTTCATTGTTAGTTGGAGTAAATTTTGCAAAAGGTCTTGCTCTTGCGAGTAATAAACCTATTATAGGTGTTAACCACTTGCACGCACACTTACTTGCCGCAGGTATTGAACAACCTTTGATTTTTCCGGCCTTAGGTGTATTGGTTTCTGGTGGGCATACTCATGTTTACAAAATTAACTCTGTGCAAGATTTTACCGTGCTTGGTAAAACTCTTGATGATGCAGCTGGTGAAGCTTTTGATAAAGTAGGTAAAATGCTTGGCCTGCCATACCCAGCTGGCCGTGTTATTGATATGCTTGCAAAACGTGGAGAGCCTACAAATAATAAGCTTTTTCCACGTCCGTACATTGATAATGACAATTTGGATTTTAGCTTTAGCGGCCTTAAAACTGCCGTTAGTTTATATATTCAAGAACATCCAGAACTTATGCAAAAATTTGTGGATGTTGAAAGTGCAAATCAAGCGCTTTGTAATGTTTGCCTTGCATTTAATATGGCAATTGTTGACACTTTGTGCATTAAAATTACTCGTGCACTTGAACAGCAAAAAGTTAAAAATGAAGATGTACAATGTATAATGTTAGCGGGTGGTGTTGCAGGTAACTCATTGCTTAGGGAGCGAGTGCAAAATTTAGCCCTAGGTTTTAATAAGAAATTTATTGCACCATCTTTAAATCTTTGTACAGATAATGCGGCTATGGTTGCATATGCTGGCTGGTGCTATGCTCAAGCAGGTCTTGTGCATGAGCTTGGATTTGAGGCCATTGCCAGAGGTAGGGTAATCCCTGAAGATTGGCAATATGCAAAAAATTAAACTAACTTTTTGTAATAATTAATTTTATACTGAAAGTAGTTTGCTTTTTAATGAAAAAAATATATGTTTATTTTTAAGGGCTAAACTTCGCTCTTAACTTGACAGGAAAGTTTTTGAAAATTAAACTCACCCCAATCAATGTAGATTAATTTTCACAATCATAAAAGGAGTCTAATATGGCTACACAAATTACAGATGCAAACTTTGATGAAGCAGTTCTAAATTCTGAGTTACCAGTTTTACTTGATTTTTGGGCACCTTGGTGTGGACCTTGCCGTGCAATTGGTCCCATTGTTGACGAGCTTTCAACTGAATATGAAGGGAAAGTTTTTGTTGCTAAGATGAATGTGGATGAAAACCCACAAACTCCCACAAAATACGGAATTCGCGCTATCCCTACCATTATTTTATTTAAAGGTGGAGAAGTGCTTGAGCAAATTACTGGTGCTGTTACTAAAGATGCACTTAAAGAAAAATTAGATCAAAAGGCTCTTGCATGATATATGACTCTATCGTCATAGGTGGTGGGCCAGCAGGTATTACTGCTGCACTTTACTTAGTACGCTCTGGTTGCTCTGTGGCCTTTGTGGAAAAGATTGCCCCAGGTGGTCAAGTGCTAAAGACTGAATCCATTGAAAATTACCCTGGCTTCCCTAAAGGGATTAAGGGTTATGAATTGGCGGATGTCTTTGCTGCGCATTTAGACGGCCTTGAAATTGAACGCTTTTCCAGCGAAGTAACGCGCATGGAATTGTTGCAAGATTGTGTTGATGCAAACCATAAGGTTCATCGAGTACACTTTGCAAATTCCTATATTGAAGGGCGTACAGTTGTTGTTTGCTCTGGTGCAGAACATAAGCACTTGGGTATTGATAATGAAATTAAGCTATCTGGACGTGGTATTTCATATTGCGCCATTTGCGATGGTAACTTCTTCCGTGGGCAAGAAGTGGCCGTTGTTGGTGGTGGAAATACTGCCCTTGAAGAATCGCTATACCTTTCTAAAATTGTGAAAAAAGTCTACCTTATTCACAGAAGGGAAGAGTTCCGCGGTGCAAAGGTTTATCTTGATAGATTAAATGAAGCAGAAAATGTAGAGATAATTAAAAATACTGTAGTTTCTGCAATAAATGGGGAAACGGATTTAACAAGTCTTAGCTTGAAAAATGTCCAAACTGATGAAGAAAGAGAGCTACCCATTGCAGGATTTTTCATCTTTGTAGGGATTAATCCTAGTGTGGATTTTGTTTCTGACTTGGTTAATCGAGATGCCGCTGGCTTTTTGATTACTGATACTGAAATGCGAACAAATGTTCCTGGGCTATTTGCCGCTGGTGATATTCGCTCAAAACTTTGTAGACAGGTAAGTACTGCTGTTGGCGATGGTGCAACTGCCGCCCAAGCTGCTTTTTTATATGTTGAACAACTAAATGGATAAAAACATGATGCGTCTTTTTATTGCCTTGTTTAGTGTTGTATGGCTTTCTGGTTGTGGTATGATTGACTATTTTTATTTACCTCCGCCAGAAGATACTGCACAAGAGTTATTTGAAACTGCCAATGACTACATGGCAGAAAAAAACTACGTGGCTGCAGCTGAACGCTATAATAAATTGCGTGATACATATCCATTTAGCCCGTATACCATTGATGCCGAGCTATCACTAGCTGATGCTTATTTCCTTGATGAAGAATATATCGAAGCTGTAGAAGCTTACAAAGATTTTGAATCTCTACATCCAAGGCATGAGCAAGTTCCTTATGTGCTTTATCAAATTGGTGTTGCCCGTATAAAAGGCTTTATATCAATTGATAGACCAACCAATGAACTGCAAGAAGGCTATGAGTATTTTGCACGCCTTATGCAAAGCTACCCTGATACAGAATATGCTCAAAAATCACCTGAACATATGGAAGTTATTCGCACGCTTATGGCTGAACATGAACTATACATTGCAGATGTATTCTATAATATGGGTAAATATGGCCCAGCATGGCAACGCTATACTTATATTGAAAAGAACTTCGCAGATGTACCAAAGGTAGTTGAACACGCTAAGGCAAAGAGCTTAAGTGCTTACTTGCAGTACACTGAGCAACAAAGTGATGAAAAGCTACAAAAGCGTGAAGGTACTTGGAAATCTTGGTTTGATTGGCTATAGGTTTGATATTAAATCAGGTGCTAGTAACTACCTTTGTTGATTAAAAATATAAAAAACCCTCTTGCTGGTAATGCTTAGCAGGAGGGTTTTTTGTAAGTTTTTTTAAGTTAAGCTGGAAAAGGCGATAACTATTAGAAATAAAACCACTTCATAGGGGTAATTTTTAGCTGTTAGTTGCTTGGTTATTCTTTTGAAAAAAGTGTATCTTTAGCATTTAAAACATGTTCTCGCATGGCCTTGCCTGCATTTTCAGCATCACCATTTTCAATATATTCCATTATTCTCCAGTGGTCAGAGTCAGACCACTTGACCTCATTATTGGAAATAACTGGCCTAAGCATGCGCTCAACAACACAATCAAGCTCAAGCAAAAGTTGGGTGAGTAGGGGGGAATGAGCTCCATCACGCAATGTGATGTGAAATTCCTCATTAAGGTCCACTAAACTTGATATGTTATTTTTTTCATGCGCTTTGCGAAAGTTGCTTAAATTTTTACGCAAAATCTTTTTTTGTTCAGCGGTACACCTAGAGGCCGCAAGCTCTGCAGCATGCGATTCAAGCATGGCTCGAATATTAATGGCGTCCTCAATTTCTGTGCGTTGTAAATCTCGTAAAATATAGCCACCGCTTGGTCTTTTTTCTAAAATTCCCTCTTGTGCTAGGCGGTGCAAAGCCTCTCTTAGAGGGGTTCTACTAATGCCAAGATCTTGAGCTATACGATCTTCTACCAAACGCTCACCAGCATTAAAGTGTCCATTTAAAAGCATTTTTCGCAAGAGCTGTGTTGCTTCTTGGCCTAATGATTGTCTCTTAATTGGTTGCATTTAATTTACCTCATAAATTGTATACAGTATATAATGTATTCAATAAGCTAAAAGGTCAAGAACTTATGGGAAAAAATTCACTCTTGACTGAATAAAATTAAACAAATATTAATTCAGTCTTGATTAATCATTTACTTGAAAGGGAACTTAATGTTTAATAAAATTGATATAAATACTTGGAATAGAAAGCGAATTTATGATTTCTTTGTAAACGAAGAGCAGGGTAAATTTAGCATTACAGCAAATATTAACATTACAAATTTTAGAAAAAAAATTAAGAGTGAGAATGCAAAGTTTTTTCCAAACCTATTGTTTGGCATTAGTTCAGTTATAAATAAGCGTATGGAATTTAAAATGGCAAAGGATGAACAAGGAAATCTTGG
>CAYJCI010000008.1:6966-9832 GCA_964368595.1 uncultured Desulfovibrionaceae bacterium | reverse complement strand
TTATAAATAAGCGTATGGAATTTAAAATGGCAAAGGATGAACAAGGAAATCTTGGTTATTATGATACCATACACCCTTGCTATACAGTTTTTCATACTGAGCAAGAAATGTTCACATTGCTTTGGACAGAATTTTCTTATGACGCAGATACATTTTTAAAAAACTATAATGCTGATAATCTTGAATATGGTAATAAACCATTTGAACAAAAAGAATTAAGCAAGAAAAATATTTTTCACATCTCAGCCATGCCATGGTTATCATTCACTAGCGCTAGGTTAAGTATACAAAGCCCTGACGATAATTTAATCCCCATGTTCACAATAGGTAAGTATTTTGAAGATAATGGCAAGATTATGTTGCCATTTGCCATTCATGCTAACCATGCTGTGCTTGATGGCTTTCATGTGGGTAGACTGTACCAAGAGCTTGAAGCATATTTTAATGCCTAAATGCATTTAGCTTTTAACACATTAAATATTTATAATAAGCTAACTTACTATAAATAAAAGAATTGACCAATTTGTCTTAATTATTTATAGTGTTTAATTCAAATTTGCTACTTAAATAATAAATAAGCAACTAGCTAAAAATAAAATAAAATTAGGAATTTCTATGAGTGTGAATAACTTTAATCCAGATGGGCTTTCAGATTTCATCCGCCAACGTATTACAGAAGACAATGAAAGCGGTCGCTTTGATAATGTTGTACATACCAGATTTCCCCCAGAGCCTAATGGATATTTGCACCTTGGGCATGCTAAATCTATTTGCCTAAATTATGGTGTATCTGTTGATTTTAACGGTACATTCAACCTTCGCTTTGATGATACCAACCCCACTAAGGAGGAAACGGAATATGTTGACTCCATACGCGAGGACGTACGTTGGCTTGGGGCCAATTGGGAAGATCGTGAATTTTTTGCCTCAAACTATTTTGAAAAACTATATGAATTTGCAGAGCAATTAATACTTGCAGGCAAAGCCTATGTTGATTCATGCTCTGCAGAAGAAATTCGCACCATGCGCGGGACATTTACCACCCCAGGCCAAAATAGCCCATATCGCGAACGTAGTATTGAGGAAAATCTTGACCTTTTCCGCCGTATGCGTGCTGGTGAATTTGAAGATGGTACACACGTACTTAGAGCAAAAATTGACATGACCGCCGCAAATATTGTTATGCGTGACCCTACACTATACCGTATTCGGCATGCCCACCACCACCGCACAGGCGATGCTTGGTGCATCTATCCCATGTATGATTACACTCACTGCATATCCGACTCATTAGAGGGCATTACCCACTCTTTATGCTCATTGGAATTTGAAAATAATAGAGAGCTCTACGACTGGACTTTAGATAATTTAGATATTTATCATCCACAACAAATTGAATTTGCTCGTATGCAAGTTACTCACACCATATTATCCAAACGCAAGCTAATTCAATTGGTACAAGAGGGGCATGTTAATGGTTGGGATGACCCACGCATGCCAACGCTTAGTGGCTTACGTCGTCGTGGCGTACCACCAGAAGCCTTACGTGACTTTTGCGCACGTATTGGCGTTGCTCGTGCTGATTCCACAGTAGAATACAGCCTATTTGAATTTTGCCAACGTGAATACTTAAACGCTAATACCAAGCGTGTTATGGCGGTACTCGACCCAATTAAAGTTATAATTACCAACTATCCTGAGAATGAAGTTGAAAACTTCGATATGCCATATCACCCTGAAGATTCAAGCTATGGCTCACGCATTGTGCCATTTACACGCGAAATATACGTAGAACGTGATGACTTTAGGCTTGAGCCGCCTAAAAAATTTCATCGCCTTTTTGTTGGCTCAGAAGTTCGCCTACGCTATGCCTATTACATTACCTGCAATGAAGCCATACTTGATACAGATGGTAATGTAGTTGAATTGCACTGCACCTATGACCCAGAAAGCCGCGGCGGCACAACACCAGATAAACGCAGAGTTCGTGGAACAATTCACTGGGTTTCAGCTTCACATTGCGTACCACTAGAAGCCAGACTCTACGAGCATCTATTTGCAAGCGAAAACCCCAATGTAACTGAAGAGGGTAAAACCTTTATTGATTACATTAATCCAAATTCATTGCAAAAAGTCACCGCACAATGCGAACCTTCACTAGCCACTACAAAAATTGGCGAAAGGCTACAATTTGAACGCCTTGGCTACTTCTGCGCTGATTATGATAGTACTGAAAATAATCCTGTCTTTAACCGCACCGTCACCCTCAAAGATAGCTGGGCCAAAATAGAAAAGAAAGGCTAATTTTTTTATACTGGGTGGAAATTTTTGAAAAAATTTCCACCCAGACCCTCTTTAAAAACTTTTAATGCCTAAAATATCCTTTCAGGATATTTTAGGAAAGTACTTGTTTCCTTTGAAGCCGACGGCAGTCGCTCACGCTAGTGAGCCTAAGAGAGAACAAGACGGGCAAATGGAATTAACTTCCATTTACATTTATCCGTCGCCGTGAACGAATAAATGTCAAAAATTTCCCCCATCTCTACTCTCTGTATCCGTAAGGTTTACAAGCTCACCTAACGGCTATGCTTCGCACCCTTCGGGCAGGCGACAGACCCCCTTAAAACAAACAAATCCTTGCTACTACTTCAGACTTTTATGGTTTGAATTTGCTTATAACAACACTACTGTCACTAAACAATAAAATATAAAAACCTCTAAATAGTCGATGCTAGCGTCGACTATTTAGAGGCATTAAAGTTTTTTGGAAAAGGGAGTGGGGTTGGAGGAGGGAAAGAACCTTTTGTTCATAAAAGGTTTTTCCCTCCCCCAACAAAATAAAGTAAAAACAAATCTAATAAAATCT
>CAYJCI010000008.1:0-6866 GCA_964368595.1 uncultured Desulfovibrionaceae bacterium | reverse complement strand
AAAAGGTTTTTCCCTCCCCCAACAAAATAAAGTAAAAACAAATCTAATAAAATCTAAAAACTATTGTTTCAAAGTTTGGGCAACAATTTTGCCAAAGTCGCCAAGGTCTTTGATTACAGTTATGCCAGCATCTTGCATGGCTTTAATTTTGTCTTCACCGCGCCCTTTGGAGCCGGAGATGATTGCCCCAGCGTGGCCCATGCGTTTTCCGGGAGGGGCAGTTAGCCCTGCTATGAAGCCAAAGACTGGTTTGGGGTAATTGGTGTCTTTGATGTATTGGGCGGCTTTTTCTTCATTATCTCCGCCAATTTCGCCAATTACGCAAACTGCTTCTGTTTGTGGGTCATCACGGAACATTTCTAATAGTTCAATGAATTTTAGCCCTGGCACTGGGTCGCCGCCAATGCCTATGCAAGTGCTTTGGCCTAAGCCTTCGTTGCTAAGTTGGAAAACTGCTTCGTAGGTTAGGGTGCCTGAACGGCTAATTAAGCCAATATTGCCTTGTTTGTGTATGTAGCCTGGTTGAATGCCAATTTTGCATTTGCCGGGGCTAATTAGGCCTGGGCAGTTGGGGCCAATGAGCATGGTGCCTTTGGCGTTGAGGTGGTTTTTCACCCTTACCATGTCCAGCACTGGTATATGTTCAGTAATAATAACAACAAGTTTTATGCCTGCATCTGCTGCTTCGCAAGCGCTATCAGCGCAAGCGGCTGCTGGTACAAATAGGACAGAAGTATCAGCGCCAGTTTTTTCCACAGCTTCCTTTACCGTGTTAAAAATAGGCACGCCAAGCACTTCTTGCCCACCTTTACCAGGTGTCACGCCAGCAACGATATTTGTGCCATAGTCAAGCATTTGCTGACCGTGAAATTGGCCCTCACGTCCAGTTAAACCTTGTACAACAACCTTTGTATTTTCATCAATTAGAATACTCATGTTTTTGCCCTATACCTTAGTGAGTTCTGCAATTTTATTTGCTGCTTCTGACATGGAGTTAGCACTAATTAGATTAATACCACTATTGTCTAGGATTTCACGCGCTTTGTCTACGTTTGTTCCTTCCATGCGTACCACAAGTGGAATGGTTAATTCCATCTCTTTAGCCGCTTGTACAACACCCTCGGCAACTATATCGCAACGCAATATACCACCAAAGATATTGATTAAAATGCCGCGGACATTGGGGTCAGACAGCATGACTTCAAAGCCTTTTTTAACCATTTCCACATTAGCACCGCCGCCAGCATCGAGGAAGTTGGCAGGCTCAGCACCAGCATTTTTAATGGCATCCATGGTTGCCATGGCAAGGCCAGCACCATTAACCATAGTGCCAACATAGCCGCCAAGGCGAACATAGTTTACACCAAGGTGAGCAGCTTTGCGCTCTAATGGGTCGCATTCATCTGGGTCTTCAAGTGCTGCAATATCAGGGTGGCGTTTAAGGGCGCTTTCGTCAAAATTCATCTTAGCATCTAATGCCAATATTTCGCCGTCAGTATTAACTGCAAGTGGGTTAATTTCCACTTGAGTGGCGTCATTTTCTACACAAAGTGTTACTAGATTTTTTATAATACCAACGCCTTGGGTAACTTGCTGTGGTGTTAAGCCACAACCAAATAATAATTCACGAGCTTGATAAGGCCAAACATTATGGTTGCCATCCAAACGGCTTACAAAAATACGTTCAGGGTGTTTTTCGGCAACTTCTTCAATGTCCATACCGCCATCAGGAGAGGCCATAATAGTCAAACACTCAGCACCTCTATCAAGCACCACAGCTAAATAAAGCTCACGCTCAATATTTGTACCTTGCTCAATCCAGATTTTATTGACTTTTTGACCTTCTGGGCCAGTTTGATGAGTAATTAATTGCATACCTAGTATGCTATTGGCAGCTGCTTCGACTTCTTCCATAGTCTTGCAAACCTTAACACCACCACCTTTACCACGACCACCTGCATGAATTTGAGCTTTTACTACCCAAATTGGGCCAGGTAAATCATCTGCAATAGCTAGTGCTTCATTTAATGAATGAGCAACACCACCTTGCGGCACCGGCACTCCATAGGATGCCAAAAGCTCTTTAGCTTGATACTCATGAATATTCATAATTACCCTTTCTTAGAGTTTGTTTGTTTTTATCTTGGGAGAAGGGTAAATTTTGCAAAATTTCCTCTTTCTTCCAAGTACCCTATCCTTTTAAAATCATGTATTCACCCCTTAAGGAGTGAGGTTTATTTAGAACATTTATATTAACTTTAAATATTCTTACTTGCAAGTTAAGGCTTGTTTAGCATTATATTAACAAAGTTAAGAATTAAGATGGGTTTTAGTTAATCGAGGGCTTAGTGTAAAAAATAATTTATATTTTTAGATAGAATTTTTTAAAAAGTTTGGGGGAAACTTTTCGAAAAAAGTTTCCCCCAGAAAAGGTCTAAAATAACACTAATCCACAATGGGTTTAGCGAGTTCAACACCTAGATGTAAGGCTTTTTGGTTGTTTGCATGGAATGCAGGTGGGAAATTGTCTTGTAAGACTTTTTCCACAGAGTTTACGGAAACCACTTTAGTTAGGGTAATAAGTGCACCAAGAACAACAACGTTAAAGGCTTGTGCCTTGCCAAGTGTGTCCATTACTGCTTGATACATGGGCAGTGGTTTGCGTATGGCGTCGATTTTTGGGTCAACAAATACCAAGTCTGAATCATACAGGCACATGCCGCCTGGACGAATTAGGGGTAGGTATTTGTTCATGGCTTCGTTGGTTAGGGCTACTAGATAGTTTGGGTCTGCTACTTTTGGGTAGTAGATTGGACCATCGCAGATAATAACGTCAGAGCGAGTAGCACCACCACGAGCTTCTGGGCCGTATGATTGTGATTGTACAGCATTGTGCCCTTCGTAGGTAGATGCTGCATCAGCTAATAAAATAGCCATAGAGATAACACCTTGCCCACCTGAGCCAGACAATAGAAAGCGTTGTTTATCCATGACTTACTCCTTAACCTTAGCTATGATTTTTGCGTATTCTTCGCAATATTCTGGGCGTGTTTCTTCGCGGAAGATACCACGTGCGATGAGGTCACTATTTTCTTCAAGTTTCTTGGAGCCAAGTAGGGCAGTGCCGTCACGATAGCTTTCAAGAAGTTCAATTTGCCCACCGATTTTGTTTTTACGACCAAAGAAGGTTGGGCATTGTGACATGATTTCCACAACGGACATACCTTTGTGAAGAATAGCTTTTTTAATGAGGGAGGAGCATTCTTTAACGTGGAAGGCAGTTGTTCTTGCCACAAAGCTTGCGCCTGCGCCTAGAGCTAGTTCTACGGTGTCAAAGGCTGGGTCTATGCTTTTGTATGGAGCAGTAGTTGCGGCAACACCTTCACCTGATAGTGGTGAATATTGGCCGCCTGTCATGCCATATATACGGTTATTAAAGATAATGGCAGTTAGGTTAATATTACGTCGGCAGGCGTGAATAAAGTGGTTACCGCCAATGGCTGTGGCATCACCATCGCCCATGGGGACTATAATATTAAGTGATGATTTAGCTAGTTTTAAGCCAGTGGCACAAGCAAGTGCGCGACCGTGCATAGTGTGCATAGTGTGGAAATCCACATAGCCAGAAATACGGGCGGAGCAACCAATGCCTGAAACCATACAAAGGCTTGAGCGGTCAAGATTAAGTTCATCCACAGCATGAAGTATGCTGTTTAATATGGTGCCGTGACCACACCCCGGACACCAGATGTGTGGGAAAGAGCGTTCACGTATAAAGTCTTTAAAAGCCATTTTAGAACCCCCTTCCTTCGACGGTGCGCATAACTGCTCCAATATCTTTTGGAGTAACAAGTAGGCCGTCCATGCGGTTTACGAGGAAGACACGGTTAGGATTATTAACCGCGCGCATCACTTGCTCTTTTACTTGCCCCATATTCATTTCAACAACGAAGATGTTTTTGGCATTTTTTGTTTTTTCACGTACCATTTGGGCAGGGAATGGCCATAGGGTTTGTAGTTCTAATAGGCCGATTTTATCGCCTTTTTTGCGGCGAACTTCTACCAATTCACGTGAGCTACGGGCTGATGCACCGTAGGATATGATAATATGTTCTGCATCTTCTAGGTGATATTCTTTCCAATGAGCTAAAAGGTGCGCTCTATTTTCAATTTTATCAATTAGATGATAGATTTTTCTTGTAACATATTCTGGATTTTCGGTAGGAAAGCCGAATATATCGTGGAAAAGACCAGTAACATTATAGCGGTGAACGCCACCAAAATCTGAGATTGGTAGGCGACCATCTTCGCGTGGTAGGTATGGGTGATAGTTAAGGCCTTCTTTAACTTCTGTTTTTAGACGATCAACTATTGGAATTGCACCTTTTGGAGGAACAACTAATCTTTCGCGCATATGGCCTACAACTTCATCAAGTAATAGGATAACTGGTGTGCGGTAAGTTTCTGCAATATTGAATGCTTCAACAGTCATTTCAAAAGTATCTTGAATGGATGAAGCTGTGAATACTACAATACTATGGTCGCCATGAGTTCCCCAGCGTGCTTGGTTAACGTCGCCTTGTGCAGCTTTTGTTGCAAGGCCAGTTGAAGGGCCAGTGCGTTGTACGTTAACAATAACACAAGGTATTTCTGCCATACAAGCATAGCCAATGGCTTCTTGTTTTAGTGAAAAACCAGGGCCTGAGGTTGCAGTCATGGACTTTGCACCAGCAAGGGATGCACCACATACTGCACACATGGAGGCGATTTCATCTTCCATTTGAATGAAAGTGCCGCCTTTTTTGGGTAAGTCACTGGCTAATAATTCTGCAATTTCAGTAGATGGGGTAATGGGGTAGCCTGCAAAGAAGTTTACACCGGCGTATAATGCGCCATGAACACAGGCAGCGTTACCTTGTACAAAATGGACATTTTCTGTTGACATTATGCTACCTCTGCTTTGTTTGCTTTCTTTGGCTTTTGGCTTTTGTCCACGGTAATGGCAAGGTCTGGACAGTAGAGCTCGCACATGCCACAAACAATACATTTTTCTGGGTTATGTACTGCTTTTTCTTTTTCAAGTGTTAAAGCACCCTTGGGGCAAAATGCAACACAAATGCTACATCCTTTACACCAAGCCGCAGTAATAGTCACTGCTCCCATATTCTTCTCCATTGTTTTGCACCTTAGATGTGCTGTTATTTGAGGCCGTTAACAATGAGTACTATATATACCCTTTTCAAAAAAACAAATAAATGCACTCGATATGTGCATGGGGCATAATCTTAGTATATTTATAAGATTAATACTAGCTTTTATTTGGGGTAAATTGAAAAAAATTTAAAAGTTTTTCGCATAAAATACTTAAAGTATAGCTTTAAGTAGTCTTAAATTTAGCTATGTTATTTAATTTGTGAATTATTTTAATGTTTGACATATAGCATGTTTTTGAACTATTGCTTGCAGATGTTATTTAACAAAAAAAGCATCCTTAGGAGGATAATGTGTTAGACAGCTTTTTTTCACTAACTAAACGTGGAACAACAGTACGTACCGAAATTTTAGCAGGTATTACCACTTTTATGACGATGTCCTACATTTTGGCAGTAAACCCTAATATTTTAGGGCAAACTGGTATGGACACATCCTCCGTATTTGCGGCAACAGCCATAAGTGCGGCTTTTGCAACAGCTATAATGGCCCTTGCTGCCAACTTGCCTGCGGCTCTAGCGCCAGGCATGGGACTTAATGCTTTTTTTGCCTTTGGTGTAGTAATTGGCATGGGTTATACATGGCAATTTGCTTTGACTGCCGTATTTTTAGAAGGTTTAATCTTTATATTTTTAACCATTACCAATTTGCGTGAGGCCATATTAAGGTGTATTCCTTATTCTATTAAGTTGGCTATATCTGCTGGTATTGGCTTTTTTATTGCTTTTATTGGTTTTCAAAACGCTGGCATTATTGTAAAAAATGATGCAACCATGGTGTCACTAGGTAACATGACAAGCCCTGGTGTTTTGGTTGCTGTAGCTGGCCTTTTAGTAGCTGTAATTTTATTGTCAAAGCATGTTCGTGGTGCTTTGTTAATTGCTATCGTTCTTGCAACACTTATTGGCATTCCTTTAGGTGTAACTAATTTAGCTAGCTTTAATGCTGATAATCTTTTCACCATCCCAAGCATTGCCCCAACATTTTGGCAATTTGATTGGAGTAGCGTATTTACTATTGATATGCTGGTTGTGTTAGTAACGTTCTTGTTTGTTGATCTTTTTGACACACTTGGAACTTTATTGGCCCTTGGCGCTAAAGCTAATCTATTAGATGAAGAAGGCCAATTACCAAAGGCTAAACCAGCTCTTATGGCTGATGCTCTTGGTACAACTCTTGGTGCTATTTTGGGTACTTCAACAGTAACAAGCTATGTAGAAAGTGCTTCTGGTGTTGTTGAAGGCGGTAGAACAGGCTTAACTGCACTTGTTGTTGCAGGGCTTTTCTTCCTGTCATTATTCTTTTCACCATTTTTCTTAATGGTGCCAAGTCAAGCTACAGCACCAATTTTGATTCTTGTTGGTCTTTTAATGTTTACTCCAGCTCTTGAGATTGACTTTAGCGACTATGTAACAGCAATTCCTGCATTTTTAACAATTGTTATGATGCCGTTAAGCTATAGCATTGCTACTGGTATTATGTGGGGTATTATTTCTCACATGGTGCTATGTGTATTTTCAAGACGTTTTGATGATTTGTCGCCATTATCCTACATTCTTTCAGCCTTATTTATCTGGAAGATGGCCTCTGGTTAATATCTATTAGTTGATGCTGAAAAATGCGTTTCCACGCATTTTTCAAAAAAGACACGCCCA
>CAYJCI010000007.1:5883-27665 GCA_964368595.1 uncultured Desulfovibrionaceae bacterium | reverse complement strand
CAATTAATTAGAATGGTTATATAAAAATTGACATGGTGAGTAATATAACATAGCTTCACCTTTCACATAATATGGTGCCCACGGGCTTTATTGGGAATCTTGTGTAAAGCAAGAGCGGACCCGCCGCCGTAAAATCCATAACTTTATTTTCTGTGATTTTCACATATGCCACTGGTAACGGGAAGGCTGAAAATAAAGGGATTGAGCCGGAAGACCAGCCATATTTGGTTAATGCAATTATGCATATAGACCTGTAGCAACGGGATTTTGCTACGGAGGTAAGTAAACGTTTCCTCCCTCAATTTTTTGAGGGATTTTTTTTGGAGTAAATTATGCGAAAAGTAAATACTAAATCATGGCTTTTGCTATGTTTATTAGTATTATTATGGCTTTGCTCCATTCCGCTTGCTTGCCTTTTTGGCCCCATGCCGCTTGGTCTTAATGAGGTTATTGAGCTTTTGTACGCATATTTAGGCTTTGTTGATGCATCATTACTTGACCCATCAAAATTATTAGTAGTTGGCGATATCCGTTTGGCAAGGGTTGTATTGGCTTTGCTTTGTGGTGGTGCTTTGTCTGTTGCTGGTGTGGCTTTGCAGGGTGTTTTGCGAAATCCTTTGGCAGATCCATTTACCCTTGGCATTTCTGCTGGGGCGGCCTGCGGCGCAAGCATTAGCTTAACCTTATATGCGCCGCTTGCAGCTTTATTTGGTTACTTTATGGGGCCAAGCCTTGTGCAAAACCTTGGTGGATTGACCGCAATTGCTGCTTTTTTAGGAGCTGTTTTGGCTTTGTTTATGACTTTAGCTCTAAGCTCAGGCAATTATATGGGCATGCGCACAGGGCAAGTGCAAAGGGATAATGTAATACTTGCGGGTATTGCGGTATCAACATTTTTGGGTGCAGTGGTTGCGCTAATAAAAGCCTTACATGAAGAATCCGTTACCAGCATTGTGTTTTGGATTATGGGTTCATTCCAAGGGCGCACGTGGGATAGCTTGCCCTTGCTTGCGGTGCCAGTGTTTTTGGGGCTTATACTTGTAGCATTGCACTGGCGTGATTTAGACGTACTAAATCTTGGCCAAAAACAAGCTTTACAAATGGGCTTGGCGGTTACAAGGGTGCGTATTTGCCTTTTGCTAGGTGCAAGTATTATGACGGCCGGTTGCGTAGCTGTTTCTGGCATTATTGCTTTTGTGGGTTTGGTGGTTCCGCATATTTTACGCCTATGCTTGGGGTCAAATCATGGGCCGTTATTAATTGGAGCTTGGTTTTCTGGCGGAATATTATTGGTTGCGGCAGATGTTATTGCCCGTGGTTTACTTTCTGGGGGGCAGGAGCTTCCTGTTGGAGTGGTGACTGCACTAATTGGTGGGCCATTTTTTGCTTTATTGGTGAGAAATAAGGGGCGAATATGATTGCTTGTAAAAATATTTGTGCCGCATACGCCAACCATAAAGTATTGCATGGTGTTAATTTTGAAGCACAAGGTGGAGAGTTTGTAGCCATCATTGGGCCAAATGGTAGCGGCAAGAGCACCTTCTTAAATGTATTAAGCGGCATACTTGAGCAAAGCCTTGGTGAAGTAACAGTCATGGGCCAAGATATAACTAAGCTCAGTGTTGGCAAGCGTGCATTGCATATGGCAGTTGTACCACAACGCCTTGAAAATATACCGCAAATTACCGTGCAAGACATGGTGCTTTTAGGGCGTTATGCACATCTTGCTTGGTTTGGATTATATGCTGAAAAAGATTATGAAATAGCACAAAAAAGCCTTTACGAAGTGGGGGCAGATGCTTTACAAGAACGCTCCTTACACACATTGTCTGGTGGAGAATTGCAAAGAGTATTGCTTGCAAGAGCTTTAGCTCAAGCTACCCCCGTATTATTATTGGATGAGCTTTCTGCAGGGCTTGATGTGGCAAGGATGATAGAAGTATTTGATATTTTAGATAAAAAACGAAAAGAGCAATCTTGTATCATAACCATTATGCACGATATAAATCTTGCGGCCCTATATGCCACAAGGATTGTAGGGCTAAAAAAGGGTAAAATTTTTTTTGATGGGCCTGTGGCTGAAGTTTTTACTGAAGCTAACTTACAAGAACTTTATGGAACAAAAATCCATGTATTCAAACACCCCATGCTAGATATACCTCAAGCCTGCCCAGGACGATAATATGCTTATGCGTAAAGAAAATTTGCTTCCTGTGTCATTAGTAAAATTAAGTATTTTCACTGTATTGTGCATTGTAATTTGCTCAAATGTTTGCTTTGCCGCAGAGGATGCAATAGCTGAGTCAAGCTTGAAAGATGGGCAAATTAGTATTGTTGATGATACTGGTTTTGAGCTAATTTTAGACAAGCCTGCCAAACGTGTTCTGCCATTATATGGTGCTTTTAATGAAATTTTATTGGCCATGGGCCTTGGTGATTTACTCATAGGCCGCACAGCCGCTGATGCACAAATTGATGCACTTAAGCATTTGCCTGCTGTGGGTACGCATATGAGGCCTAATATAGAACTTATATTGTCCTTAAAGCCTGATGTTATTATACAATTTATGGGGCGCAATGAGGCAGAGAGCTTGGGGCATGGTTTGCGCCAGCATGGTTTGCCTGTTTTATTTTTTCGCATGGAAACCTTTGAGGATATGTATAGGGTCATTGAAAAATTAGGTGAATTGACTGGCAATACCGCAAAATCCTTAGCACTTGTTAAAGAATATAAAAATCGTCTTGGTGAATTGCGCCGTGTTTTGACAAATGAAAAAAGGGTGCGAGTGTTTTTTGAGGTGCGCTACCCAAATTTATTAGCAGCAGGGCCTAACTCCATAGTATCTGATATAATTCATATTGCTGGGGGTAGTAATGTTATGACCTTGCCCGGTAGGATTATTCGTATTAATGAAGAAGAACTGGTTCATAAAAGGCCAGATGCCTATATTATGCAAACAGGGCCCATGAACTTGGCCCCCACACCCATTGAAAAAAGGCCCAATTATGCAACTTTGCCAGCTGTAATCAATGGTCGAGTTCTTGTGGTTGATCAATTGGCATTTTCAAGGCCAGGCCCAAGAGCTGTAGACTCTGCTGAAATGCTTGCTAAATGGTTGCACCCCAATGTGAATTTTGATTTACAGTTTGAATAGTTGATTAAGCTTAAATGAAATTAGTTTTTTAGTCATAAAATTATTTGTTTTGTATTAATTTGAAGGAATACTAGCTATGTATGGTAAACTTTATGGAGTGGGTGTTGGCCCAGGTGCTCCAGACTTATTAACGCTTAGAGCGGCAAAGGTTTTGGGTAGTGTAGATGTAATCTTAGCTGCCGCATCACCTCGTAATAGCTATTCCACAGCACTTGAAATTGCTAGTGAACATATAAATCCCAAGGCTCATATTGAGCGTTTGGAATTTCCCATGACTCATGATAAGGACGTCTTGCATGAGGCTTGGAATAAAGCTGCAAAGCAAACCCTTGAGCTTTTGGCAAAGGGGCAAGATGCAGCATTTATAACCCTTGGTGATCCACTTATCTATAGCACTTTTGGCTATCTTGTGCAGACTATAAAGCAGTATAATGCTGAAATTGAGATGGAGGTAATCTCTGGCATTACTTCATTTCAAGCAGCAGCTGCACGCACTGGTACTGTGCTTTGTGAAGGGCATGAAAATTTACTAATACTGCCTGGTATTAATGGTGGGCAAAAATTAGCTCAAGGGCTTAATATGTCCGATAATGCCGTTATACTTAAGGCTTATAAAAACTTCCCCGCCATTTGTGAGGCCTTACAGCAAGAGGGGCGCATGCAAAACGCTCTTTTAGCGTCGCATATTTGCCAAGAAGGGGAGAAGGTCTACCAAGATTTAAGTCAAATTGAGGGTGTGCCTCCTTATTTGTCATTAATAATAAGTAAAAAATAATTTATGCGTAGATTTTATTCTTCATTTTTTTCACCGCATGAAGCTAAGCGATTATTAAAGCTCGGAATTCCTGTTTATATTGCCCAGCTATCCGGCGCTGGCATGAACTTCGTGGACACTGTGATGACTGGTCAAGCCAGTGCTTTGGACATGGCGGCAGTTGCCGTTGCAAGCTCCATTTGGAATCCCATTGCCTTGTTTGGTATAGGTATTTTGCTTGTATTGACTCCACTTTCTGCCCAAGCTGTGGGCGAGAGTAGAATTCATGATACTCCGCATATTTTACGACAAGGCATATGGTGTTCACTTTTATTATCCATTCCATTAATGCTTGTATTTTATGCTGCATCCTTACAAATGGATCGTTTTGGGCTTGAGCCGGATTTGGCTAAGCTTTCTAGTGGTTATTTGCAGGCTGTACTTTGGGGTTTGCCTGGATGGTTTTTATTTATCAATGTGCGCGGATTTTTAGAAGGTTTTTCACGAACTCGGCCTGCCATGGTAATTTCCATGTTGGCTTTATTGTTAAACGTGCCAATTAATTATATATTAATATATGGAAAGTTTGGCTTGCCAGCTCTTGGGGCTGTGGGCTGTGGTATTGCAACTGCCATTTGTTTTTGGTTTATGGGTATTTGCATGGTGTTTTTTGTACGCCGTGATCAACAGTCCAAAACATTGGGTAATTTATTTTCTCCGCTTTTCATACCAAAGGCTAATGAAAGGCGCATGGATTGGCATACCATTGGGCGAGTATTTCGCATAGGCTTACCCGGTGCTTTAGCCATGCTTTTTGAAGTGTCTTTATTTGCTGTTTCAGCTTTAATTATTGCGCCCTTAGGTACAGTTGTTGTGGCAGGTCACCAAGTGGCTATGAATGTAGTGCATTTATTATTTATTATGCCTTTGTCCATAAGTATTACATCGACCATTCGCGTTGGTTACTGCCTTGGAGCAGGGCAATTTACCCATGCTCGCTTAACAGCTTGGACGGCCATTTGCCTTGGTGTTTTTCTCTCACTAATAAATTCACTTGGCGTGGTAATTTTTACAGAGGCCATTGCCCTAACATACACAAATGACGCGGCAGTGCTTGCCCTTGCCATGCATTTATTGTTGTTTGGTGCGGCTTTCCAGCTTATTGATACAGTACAAATTGTTGGTATTGGAATTTTGCGTGGTTATAACGACACCAAAATTATTTTTATAATTTGTTTTGTTGCTTATTGGCTTATTGGCTTTCCCTTGGGTATTATTTTAAGCCGCACTGACTGGCTTGGGCCAGCACAAGGCCCCCAAGGCTTCTGGATAGCCTTTATTGTAGCCCTTATTTTTGGGGGTATTTGCTATACAATGCGAATTATAGGTTTACATAAACTAGATGCTGCCGCTGTGCATGAAAAAATACACAGATAATTGTTATATAAATCGGTGTATTAAAAATAATATTAAAAAAGTGAAAAAAATGCTTGGCAGAGGGGGAGTCTTTGTGTACTCTCCTTCGGCTATGGCTCCTTGCGCGTGAGTAGTTTTTGTAAAATTTCTTGACACGCTGACAATAATTTTTTAAGGAGCATTTTTTGATATTCACGAGGAGTTGTTCCGCATGAAAACTTTTAGTCCTACACCCAATGACATCAAACGCGAATGGTTCGTGGTTGATGCTAAGGATCAAGTACTTGGCCGCTTGGCTTCACAAATTGCTCACCGCCTACGTGGTAAGCATAAGCCTGAATTTGCACCACACATGGATAACGGTGACTTTATCGTTGTGGTAAATTGCGAAAAGATTCGCGTAACAGGCACCAAGCTTGATGATAAGAAATATTATCGCTATTCTGGCTATGTTGGTGGTCTTAAGACCACAGTGCTTAAAGATGTGCTTGTTAAAAAGCCTGAGCTTGCCATTATGAATGCTGTAAAAGGCATGTTACCCAAAAACCGTTTGGGCCGCGCAATGCTTAAAAAGCTTAAAGTGTACGCTGGTAATGAGCACCCTCATACAGCCCAAAACCCCAAACCCCTAAGCTTTCCTTATTAGTGGTTAGGAGAATATTATATGTCACAGAATTTTGATTACGGTACTGGTCGTCGTAAAACAGCCACTGCACGTACCCGCCTGTATGCTGGAAGTGGCGCCATCACAGTTAATGGTCGCCCATATGAAGAATATTTTCCACGCAAGACCTTGCAAATGATTATTCGTCAGCCATTAGTGCTTACCAAAACTGTTGATAAAATCGACGTTAAGGTAAATGTACAAGGCGGCGGAGTTGCTGGTCAAGCCCAAGCTGTGCGTCATGGTATTTCACGTGCTTTATTGTCCGTGGATGCTGAGCTACGCAGCCAACTAAAGCGCGCTGGATTCCTAACTCGTGACGCTCGTAAGAAAGAGCGTAAAAAATACGGCCTTCGTGCTGCACGTGCTAGGTACCAATATTCCAAGCGTTAGGATTAGGTTGCTTAAAAATAGCATTTGCTACTTTGCGAAATATTTTAATAAGGCCGTGGGTAATATCCCAAATAAGCTCACAAAATATTACGCTACTTTGCAACAAACTATTTTTAAGAATTTAATCACAGTATGATGCTATAATAATTAAGAAAGGGCAGGTTAATCACCTGTCCTTTTTTTTCAGCATTTACCAAATTAGCAATACAATTAAGAGTAAATTATGACTAAACTACACTATGCATATAAACACAGCTCCACTGAGGCCACCACTGGCTATTTTTCCTGCGTACCTGAGCCAGCTCTTGAACTTGCCAAAGCTATAGAAATTTTAGCTCAAAGCCCCTTAGATGAATTTTTACATAGTCATATTTTACGAGAATTATTAAAATTATCCGCTGCTGAAATCATGGATAAATTTCAAAGCACTCTTGATGCAAAAGGTAATGCTTATGGTGTGCTTAGCGCTCTTTTACTTGAGTGTTCAATGCTTAGTGAAAAGCATGCTAAACTCAAAGATTTATTTGATAATGCTACCCAAGAAAAAGCGCTTGAATATACACCATTATTACATTTAGATTGGCATAAACTTGCAGATAAAGACCTACACAGAGCCTGGGTTAAAGTTTTTTCAGCAAATATTGTTCAACACAATAAATTGCCACATCCAGAGGAACTTGCTGATGAGGGCCTCTCTCCATTATTTAGCGATTTGCCAAAGCATCATAAAGATAGTGTTAGCATTAAAGAAGTTTATGACAAGCACAAAGATCTTCAAGGTAGCTCTTGGTCAAGGCCACCATCACAACAAACTGCCCAGCAAGCTTTGTCAATTTTGGTGGAAAATGACATTATAGACGGCGGTGAAATGCGCCATGAAGCCTCACTCTCACCCATTGCGCTTTTGCGTAATTGGAAAGTGCGTATGAAAATAGATAGCGCTCGCCACAACTATACTGTTGAAGGTAAAGGAACTACCTATGGGCGTGGATTATCCTTAGCTGATGCTCGTGCGTCATATTCTATGGAGATGATAGAACGCGCTTCTGCCTATGCCAGTGTTGAAAATAATCACATAGTTGGCTTAACACGCCCAACACCTGTTTTTCATGCTAAATATTCAGAGCTTATAGCAAATGGCACGCCAGCGCTTGACCCAAATACACTACCCTTGGAAGTAGCGTATAACGACGCCCCCTTATATTGGATGGAGGCAGAGGAAGCCATTAGCAAAAACACTGTATTAGTACCAGTTCAAGCTGTATATTTATTTTGCAATTTAGATGAGAAAGCCCTGTTTATGAATGCAGGCTCCACAGGCCTTGCCACTGCAAACACCCTTGCAGAAGCAAAAATTGCAGCCCTTATAGAAATTTTAGAACGTGATTCAGAGGCCGTAACCCCTTATACAAGGCGTAATTGCTTTACTTTGCGCTCTAATGATGAGCGCATTCAAGCACTTTTTGATGATTACAAATCAAGAGGGATTAATATACAATTCCTTGATTTGACTACCGAATTTGGAGTTCCATGCTATCAAGCCTTTGTAATGGATAAAAAAGGTGAAGTTGTGCGAGCAACTGGCGCTGGACTTAATGGTACAAGGGCCGCAATCTCAGCCTTAACTGAAGTTCCATACCCATACCCCAATGGCCCTGCCTCTGGCCCTTTATTAGCTGGCCTTGAAGAGCGAGTTTTGGAAGAGTTGCCAGACTATACTCTAAAATCGCCAACTCAAAACCTAGCCTTGCTTGAAGATGTGCTTATTCAAAATGGATATACGCCATTATATGTGGAAATTAGTCAAGAAGATCTAGAATTCCCAGTTGTTAGAGCTATTATACCAGAACTTGAACTGGGTGCTGATTTTGACGATTTTTCAAGGATTAGCTCAAGATTATATGCCAATTACTTAAAATCATACGCATAAAATTTGATTTTTTGAATTAATCTTCTTCCACTTGCTCATTAAGCATTTGTAATGTCTTTAATGCGCATTGCTCTGTTGCGTCTGCCTCCAAGGCCATGTCAGCAAAGGCTTTAGCTTCTTCCTGCTTGCCCCATAGGGCATAGAGTAAGGACATGCGCCCATGGGTGCGTGGGTGCCCGCCAAATTGGCGCAAAGCAAGCTTGAAAATATTTTCAGCCCCAGCATAATCTTTAGCAAAAATAAAATTATTAATGGCTAGGGTGTAATTTTCTAAATCCTTGGGGGCATTTTGTACTGCCATTTGAAATATCTTTGCTGCTAGTAAACACTGCTCAGCCTCTGCAAGTATAGTAGCAATTTGATTTAAGGCTTTGGCGTCTGAATCAAACTCAGCAGCAGCCCTTTTTAAATATGATGTGCCAGTCCCAAGCTCTCCATTAAAATAAGCTTCCTGAGCTTTGTTTAATAGTTCGTTAAGGCGCTGATTTTGTAGATTTTCGTCATTTGGCTTAATGTGGTCTGTTTGTAACATTTTAGCAAATTCTTGTAAGACAGTGGCCAAAACCCCTTCCTTGCCCCTTTGATAGTTCAAGGGAGATTTTTCGCTAGGGTAATGTTGCAATAAAGCCTGCATGTGTGGATGCTGTGCTAATTCTTGTAAAGTGGAATTTATTAAATTATCAACACTTTTACCTGACGGTACATGGCTTAAACTGCTCATGCTACGCAAGGCAATGCTTACTGATTCTAGCGCCTTAACAATGGCTCCATCTTGCAAATATGCTCTAGCGCGGGCTATATGCTCACGAATTTCCTTAGGTATTTCCATTTAATCCTTCCAATACTTTAAGGCTTCTGCTCTTGAGTTATTCAAAACATCAAGTGCAGCACGTGGCATTAGCATTTGTACATTACCGCCGCCGCACCATTGCTTGCGAATATATGAAGCACTGATATCTAAGCGCAACAAAGGTAAATGATAAATACTTGTGCCATTTTCAAATTTTGCAGTAGGGGTTTGTGTATTATAGTTTAACTTAGCCTCGGGCCAGTTTTTCATAACTTCATGCTCAAATCTCTTAACATCAGTTCCAGCTCTTGGCACCACTGCAAAGTCAGCTAACTTTGGCAAATCAAGACCTCTGTGCCAACTAGGCATGGCAGAAAAATCCTCACCACCTAGCAAAAATAATAAGCGGGCCTTTGGATATTTTTGCTTGTAAATATTCAAAGTGTCGAAAGTATACGATGGGCCAGAGCGCTCCTGCTCCAATGTGTTAATATACAAGTCGTCAACATCCTTTACAGCTGCCTTAAGCATGGCGAGTCGCAAATCAAATGGCAATATACCATCATTACGCTTGTGTGGAGCAATAGAACAGGGAATAAGGTCGAGCCTAGTTAAAGGCTCTGGCAATAGCTTACACTCTAAAGCCTCAATGGCTAAGCGTATATGCCCAATATGCACAGGATTAAAACTTCCGCCCAATATTCCAATATGCATCAAATTACCGCCCTTTCCTTCTACCTGAAGGCCGTTTGGGGCGTCAGCCCTTGGGCTTACTATCTGAAAAATGCTTAGCTTTTGAGGGTTTTGCAGCCTTAGTATTGGCCGTAGTCTTACCCTTGGTAGGCATGCGCCCAACTGTTGGCATAAGTATACGATGTTGCCTTAACCTCTCGGCATCAGTTCTTGCAACGTATATACTCTGGCCTTGCATATCAATCCCGCCATAATACATGGCTGTTGCAATAGTTCCAGGCGTTGGCACAAAGCACTGAACCTGCTTTGGCTTCCAATTTCTTTTTTCAAGCCAAGCTGCAAGCTCTTGCATATGCACATCAGTACAACCAGGAAAAGCACTTAAAAGATATGGGACAACATATTGCTCACGCCCTGCTTTATTACTTTGACTATAAAAAGCATTTAAAAAACATTCAAAAACATCTACAGGGGGCTTTCTCATGTATTTTAAAACCATGGGCGAACAATGCTCAGGTGCAATTTTCAGTTGGCCGCCAGTGAATTCGCAAGTATAAGCCTTTACAGCTTCTGGCTCATGCATGGCAATATCAGCTCTAATGCCACTGGCAACTCTTACATGACGAATGCCATCTAACTTACGCACGTTGCGTAATAATTCAATATGCTTTTTTTGTGGGGTAATAAAAAATTTACATACCTTGGGGTGACAACAAGACTCACGCTTGCAAACTTCTTTAGATGCACAATAACCCTGCCACATATTGGCTGTTGGGCCGCCAATATCTGAGATACTGCCAGAAAAATTCTTTTTCTTAGTCATGTTAGTAGCTTCATTCATTATTGATTTTTCAGAACGTGAGCTAATACGCCTGCCTTGATGCAATGCAAGGGAGCAAAATGAACAGCCACCACCACAACCACGGTGGCTAGTTATGCTTGTGCGAAGCATTTCCTCAGCAGGAATGCTCTTGGTATAACTTGGGTGTGCAGCACGGCTAAAGGGCAATGCATAAAGCGCATCCATTTGTTTTTCATCCAAGATTTTAGCAGGTGGAGCAATGATTAAAGCTCTATTATCATACATTTGAACTGTATATGAACTATTATGCACTTGTCGTTCAAGGTTAATAGTTGCTTGCATTAATAAGGTCTTATTTTCAAGCATTGCTTCATGCGTTGGGAGCAAGGTGTGGGGAATTTCTGCCATATCAGCTTCTTTACCCATCCAAGCTGTGCCTGCAATATGAGTTAAAGGCTTGTGCTCGGCGCAATGTGTAGCAATTTCAAGCAAAGCACTCTCTGCCATACCGTAAACCAATAAATGAGCCTTTGCATCAAGCAAGATGGAGCGGCGCAGGCTATCACTCCAAAAATCATAATGACTAATTCGACGAAGTGAAGCTTCAATGCCGCCAAGTACTATGGGTAACTCAGGGAAGGCCTTGCGGGCAAGATTTGCGTAAATAATGCTAGCCCTATTGGGCCTTGCGCCACATTCTCCACCAGGGGTGTATGAATCATCATGGCGCTTTTTACGAAAGGCAGTATAGTGAGCAAGCAATGAGTCCAGCGCGCCAGCTGTTACACCAACAAATAAATTTGGCCTGCCCATGCAAGTTATGTCATCGGTATTTTGCCATCTTGGCTGAGCGCAAATGCCCACACGAAACCCGTGTGACACAAGCATGCGCCCAAGCAGGCCCACACCAAAGGCTGGGTGGTCAACATAGGCATCGCCAGTAATAAACAAAACATCCAAACTGTCCCAACCAAGAGTGTTCATCTCTTGGCGGGACATGGGTAAGAAGCTTGGCTGTACCAATGATTTTTTAGCCATAATAACTTATGGTTTATTTTGAAGCAGGTGGCATGATTAACATGGTTCCACCAGGGCGAGTGACTGCTGGTGGCATGCCTTGGTCAACGGAGCGACCTTCAGAATCTCCAGCAGGGCTGCCCATGGATTTCTTGGAATTTTCATTTTTCATGTCGTTCATATGTTGTTGTTGAAATGCCATCCACTCTTTAATGCTGATAACATTGTCATTATTTGAGTCAATAATGTCAAAAACATTAGATTTCATGGTGGGGTAGAGTGCTTTAAATTCTTCAAGTGTTACTTCTGCGTCAGAATTTGTATCCATTTTTTTATATTTTTCTTGAGCAGATGCAGGGGCCGTGGCTGCGTTGGGGTTAGCCTCGGCAAGGCTTGCAATACCTAAAAATAAAGCTAGTATGATTAAAGTTTTTTTCATGATTATTCCTTCTTTGTTTTTATGAACTAAGGCGAGCTTCAACAATGTTTATGATGGTGCGATCCATGTCCTTCATACCTTGTGTTGAAATGCTCTCCAAATTCTTTACAGTATTTTCTATGCTCTCGTCTACAATTCCTTGTAGCTCAGGGTAGTGCCCCTCCAATGCTAGCAAAGCCGCATGGCAAGCCTCCATAGCCGCTGTACCAACCTTTAAGGCACAAGTATCTTTTGCTCCATCGCAAATCATGCCAGCAAGGTTACCAAGTATAATTGCCATGGCATTGGCAGCCTTGGTAATGTTGCCAGAAAGTAAATAAACCAAACCAGCAGCAGCACCAGCGCCAGCGCAAGCCGTACACCCACACACAGGGCTTAAACGCCCAAGCCTGCTTTTAATATAACTGGTTGAAAGATGGCTAAAGGCAAGAGCTTGTGCAGTTTCAGCTGAGCTTTTATCAGAAACTTGAGCCATCATGCTCACTGGGATAATGGCTGTTAAACCATGATTTCCACTACCGGCACTGCTCATCACAGTTTCTTTAAGCCCGCCCATTCTTGCATCAGCTGCTGCAGCCGTATAGGCCTTTATGCGTAGGGACTGAGAGGCAAGGTCCTTACCTCCTGGTAAAAGTGGTACAGATTGTATAAGTGTTTGTCCTGTTTGCAAGCCCAATGGATTTTTAATGCCCTTTAAGGCCATGTCCATATTCATCCTTGCGCCATGTAATAAATAATCAATGTCAGCGTCGGTTATGCTGTCTAAAACTTGCATAAGCTGTGAATATGGCATTTCGCGAATTAATTCAGAAATATCTAATTTATTTTCCGTGGTTTGCTCAACACTTGCAGCATAAATTATTTTGTCATCAAGGCTAACTTCATAAATATTATCGTGCTGGTCTTTAATAATACAAATGGCTTTGTGGCCTTTAATGTCAAACAGCTCTGCCCTAATATACACGCCAGAATATGAGGCATCGGCTATAATTGTGATTTTATGTAACAATTCTACAGCAAGGGGTAAGGTCTCTGGCCCACAATCTTTTAGCACTTCAAGGCCATAATCAGAATTACCCTGAATTATGGCAAGGGCTGCTGCAATATTATTGCCCTTCATGCCCTTTGTGCCGGGGATGCCCACAGAGGCACCATTCTTATATATGCCGTCACTTACAATAATATGAGCATGCTCAATATCATGTTGAAGACATTCCCTTGCCTTAGCTACAGCCAAAGCCACAGCCCCAGGCTCAGTACAGCCAAGGGCTGGCTTCACTTCTGAGGCTAAAAATTGACTAAGTGTAAAAGGTAGTGTTTGCATTTTGTTATTTTTATTGTGTTAAAATTTATTAAAAAAATAGGCACAATTTACATAATTTTCAAGCTAGCTGATTCGGCAACAATATATAAAAAGCTGAAAATAAAAAAATTGTCATGCCAAATCGCATTAAATCAACGTGCTGATGAGGCAATATATAATTTTTTTTTATACTTGTATATGCACATATTGCAAGTGTTAAGCAATATATGTAAATGAATAAGTAAGTTTAATTTTGACTTATACCTTGACCACTCAAGGATACTGTCTTATTTATACCTTACTATGAATTGGGACTGGGATAAATTACAAGAAAAACGGCAAAGGCAGTCGCGTTCGTTCCCCCCACCAAGTGGTGGAGATGATGGGAATTCTGGCGGCAATGGTGGCAATGGTGGCAATGATAATCGTCAACCTCCCATCAATTTTAAAAAATTTCCCGAAAATCCTCTTAGCGGCAAATTTCAAGCGCCCAATAGTAAGGGGATTTGGTTAATCCTTGGTGGCCTTGTATTTATTTGGCTTTTATCGGGTATTTTTATTGTAAACCCTGATGAAGAAGGTGTTGTCCTTCGCTTTGGCGAATATGTACGTTCTGTAGGCCCTGGCCCTCACTACCACCTGCCATCTCCTATTGAAACTGTTTACAAGCCTAAAGTTACGCAAGTTTTGCGTGGTGAAGTGGGCTTTCGTTCAGTGGGTCAGGAGCGTGCCTTTAAGCAAGGGCAACTACGCACTGTGCCGGAAGAGGCCTCCATGCTCACTGGTGATGAAAATATTGTAAGCGTTCAATTTAGCGTTCAATATAAAATTTCAGATCCTGTGGAATATTTATTTAATGTTATGGATCAAGCGGCAGTTGTTCGTAATGCTGCTGAGGCAGCCATGCGTGAAGTTATTGGCAAGAGCTTAATTGACTCAGCCATTACCGATGGAAAAATTAAAATTCAAAGCGATGCTACTGAACTTTTACAAAATATTCTTAATCGCTATGAAATAGGTGTGCAAATTATTGCTGTGCAATTGCAAGATGTGCATCCACCGCAAGAGGTAATTGACGCATTTAAGGATGTTGCCTCTGCAAGAGAAGATAAAAGCCGCATAATTAATGAGGCTGAAGCTTATCGTAATGAGCTTTTGCCAGTGGCTCGTGGTCAGGCGGCTGAGCTTGAAAACCAAGCCCAAGCCTACAAAGAAACACGCATCCAAAATGCCCGAGGTGAGGCTGAGCGTTTCTTATCTGTGCTTTCTGAGTATGAAAAGGCACAGGATGTGACCAAAAAACGTCTTTATTATGAAGCAATGGAAGATATTTTGAGTAATGCAACCGATAAAATTGTTATCCCTGCTGGCACTGCTGAGCGTATTTTACCCTTCTTGCCACTAAATAGTAATGCTAAACCTGCTACCACAGGAGGTTCAAAATAATGAAAAAAGCTCCTCTTGGTGTAGTAATTGTTGCCTTTGTGGCAGTATTGTTTGTTTGGCAAGGCTTTTTTACTGTGCATGAAACAGAAAAAGCTCTGGTATTACAGCTAGGTGTGCCTAAAGATAAAATATACGGACCTGGCTTACATTTTAAATTGCCATTTATTCAAAATGTTATTTATTTTGATGCACGTATTTTAGATTATGATGCAAGACCTACAGAAGCTTTTACTGTGGATAAAAAAGCAATTGTTTTAGACAATTATGCCCGTTGGCGTATTGAAAATCCATTGCAATTTTATCGTACCATGCGCACCATTCCTGGTGCTCAAGCACGCCTTGATGACGTGGTATATTCACAATTGCGTGCTCTTGTGGGTGGTTATACTTTAACAGAAGTTGTATCTACTCAACGTGCCAAAATTATGGAAGAAGTTACCAAACGTGTAGCAACTTTAATGCAAGGCTTTGGGGTTGAGGTTGTGGATGTGCGTATTAAACGTACAGACTTACCAGCAGAAAACCAACGAGCTATCTTTGATCGTATGCGGGCTGAGCGTGAACGCCAAGCCAAGCAATATCGCTCAGAAGGTGTTGAAGAATCTACACGAATTCGATCTGATGCCGACCGTCAAAGGGCGGTCATTCTGGCAGAGGCTGCTAAAAAGTCTGAAATTATTCGCGGTGAAGGAGATGCTATTGCAGCAAAAACTTATGCCGATGCTTTTGGCAAATCGCCTGAATTTTTTACATTTCAACGAGGACTGGATACTTTACGGAGATCATTGCGTCAGAATAGTCGAATAGTGCTTTCGCAAGATAATCCAGTACTCAAACCCCTACAATAAGGGCAAAAAGAGATTATATGTCTTCCTTTCTCGAAGCGTATGAGCGTATTAAGTTTGCAACTCATACCAGAACTCAAGTGGAACTAGCTCAAGTATTAGAAATTAGACAGTCAAGTATATCTGATGCTAAAAGACGCGACTCTGTGCCAGCTGACTGGATAATGAAACTGTTTGAAAAATTTGGCCTAAATCCTGATTGGTTAAAGCAAGGCGTTGGCCCAATGTATCTGCGTACAGAGCAGGGTTATCAACCTCAAGAAACTCCAGTGGGCCTTGCAGAAGATCCGCAACACTACGGTGACCCTTTGGCTAAAAGCACTATTTTAACTGTGCATGGAATGTCGTGTGAATATAAAGACGGTGCTGCTAAGCCGCAGTTACCTCAAATTGGTAAAATTTCATTACCTTTAAGCTTTGCGGATACAAATATTACGGTAATTCGTATGGATGCGCCTAATATGGAGCCTTCAGTTGTTCGCAATGCCTATATGGGTGTTGATACAGGTTCTACAATGCCTATCTCAGGTACATTGTATGCTATATATTCACCACATGAAGGGCTTATCATTAGGCGTTTGTACTTGGATGATAATTCTGGAAAGTACTGTCTGCGCTCTGATGCTGCAGGTTATCCTGAAAGCTCAATTGATGCTAAGACCTTAACTTCACGCATTTTAGGCAAAGTTGTTTGGGTTTTTCAAAGTGTTTAATTAAACTTATTTGAGTAAATAAAAAAGGCGTTGTAAAAAACGCCTTTTTTTTGTTTATGACAAACCACCTTTATGGGGTTTGCACGCCAAAAATGCAAAGTTTACTTCTTTTTTTGCTTTGCGCTAAAATTTAAGCCATTCAATTTATCCCCACTGAAAGTTTTTACTTGTTAAAACAATCGAATTTATTTTGTTGTTATATTAAATACATATATGTATACGTATAATCGTGTTCACGGTGCCTTCACCAAATTGTAACACAAATGGATGATGCACTGTGCATTGAAGTTTTCAAATCTTAATTTTGATATTAGGCCTGAAGGTTGCTTAAAAGCAAAATTATAGAACAACATTTTAACTAGGAGGATACAGTCATGAGTCATCAAACTAAAGTTTCTATTTTAATTTCAATCTGTTTTGCAGCTACTTTAATGATGTCATCTTTTGCTACAAGCATGTATAATCAAAATATTTAGTTTATATAGCTTTTAAGATGCTAAAAACCACTGGCTTTGCTGGTGGTTTTTTTTGTTTTAAATGGAGCTATGTCATAAAGTTAATAAATATAGTTCTCTGCCCTTAGCATTGTAAGGCCTTAGTCTTATTTTCTAATGCGATTAAAATTTAAAATAAGTTTAGAAAATTAAAAGACACCTAAAGTAATACATTAAAGCGCCGATATTATATTCATGGTACAGCCTATAGGGTGCTTGTTTAAATAACTAGCACAGCCGGCCACTCCCGCGCCGCGTCTTAAAACCCCCAAACTTATTAGTAGTTTGGGGGTTTTGCCATTGACCTAGACACTTTTTGCAAAACAATATAAAATGTTTATATGAGTGATAAAAATCCAACACATCCTTTGTCAATATTGCCATTTTTAGATTTATCATCATCGCACGAAGGCATTATCCCAGATGATGCAGCCTGCTTTGCATTATGGGATAAGTACAATATGCTTGAGAATGTTAGAGTCCATTCCTTGCTTGTGGCGGATTTTGCCACAACGCTTGCCAAAATGGCAGTGGATAAGGGGCATGAGCTTTGTGTGGCATCCATACGTGCAAGTGCATTATTGCACGATATTGCAAAGACATACACAATAGATCATGGTGGAAGCCATGCTCAGATGGGTGCATCATGGGTTATAAGTTCAACTGGCAATAGAAAAATTGCTCAAGGCGTTGCCATGCATGTGCATTGGCCTTGGGATTTACCACAAGATATGTGCCGTTTACCTTTTTTTGTGATGTATGCGGACAAACGCATTATGCATCAAAAGTGTGTTTCACTAAGCACACGCTATGAAGATTTACTGGTACGCTATGGTGTTACTGAGGCGCATCGAGCTTCAATTCATGCCTCATATTTGCAAGGTAAATCCATAGAAAATGCACTATCAAAACTATTGGGGGTGGATTTAGATGCGTATACTTTTGATAGCGGGCGGCTGGTCAAACGAGCGTGAGGTTTCTTTAAGTGGTGCTGAAAATATAAGCACTGCGTTAAAAGAGCTTGGACATGATGTTACATTTTATGATTTAAGTTCTGACTTTAACTCTTTAATTGATATAGCAAAAAAGCATGACTTTGCTTTTATTAATTTGCATGGTGTGCCTGGCGAAGATGGGCTAGTGCAAACCATGCTTGATGCTGCCAAGGTTCCATATCAAGGCAGTGGTGCTGCGGCCTCTTTTCTTGCCTTGCATAAAGCAGCAACAAAACAAATTTATCGCTCCCAAGCAATACCCACACCAGATTGGGAGTTTTTATCAAGCAAGCCTGCAAGCTCTTGGGAGCCAAGCTTTGGCTACCCCATATTTGCCAAAAGTAACACTGGTGGATCATCCTTATTGCTATTTAGAACTGACAATAGGCAAGAGCTTGATTTAGCAATGGATCAAATTTTTGCTGCGGGCTGTGATGTCATCCTTGAACCAAGCATTGCTGGAGTTGACACCACTTGCGGCGTGCTTGGAGATGAAGCCCTACCTCCCATATTAATTCGCCCTCGTGGGGCTTTCTTTGATTATGAAAGTAAGTATGAAAATGGTGGTGCAGAGGAAATTTGCCCAGCGCCATTGCCTGAAGATATAAACAAACTCATGCAAGAATTGGCTTTAAAAGCTCATCGTGCCCTAGGCTTAAGTGGCTATAGCCGCACTGATTTTGTCTTAACTGAAAAAGGCGAACTACTTACCTTTGAAACAAATACCCTTCCTGGCATGACCAATACAAGCTTAATTCCGCAAGCTGCTGCAGCTGTAGGTATTAGCTTTAATCAATTATTAGAAAAGCTTATTGAACTAGGTCTGAAAAAATAGTAAAAAAGTATAAATTGATACTTGCACTAATGATTCCTTTATAGTAATAGTTCCTATTAGCAATTAACTAGAAGCTAATAACTTTAATAAAGGAGTATTTTTCATGTCTAAGGATAGAAAATTAACATTCAATAATGGTGCACCTGTTCCCAATAATCAAAATTCATTAACTGCTGGCCCTCGCGGCCCTATGCTATTACAAGATACATGGTTTTTAGAAAAATTAGCACATTTTGATCGTGAAGTTATCCCAGAAAGGCGCATGCACGCTAAAGGATCTGGTGCGTACGGCCACTTTACTGTAACACATGATATTACAAAATATACTCGCGCTAAGATGTTTGCTGAAATTGGCAAAAAAACAGATTTATTTGTTCGCTTTTCTACAGTAGCTGGTGAGCGTGGCGCAGCAGATGCTGAGCGAGATATCCGTGGTTTTGCCATAAAATTTTATAGTGAAGAAGGCAATTGGGATATGGTTGGTAATAACACGCCAGTGTTTTTCTTGCGTGATCCATTAAAGTTTCCTGATTTAAATCATGCTGTAAAGCGTGACCCACGAACTAATATGCGTAGCGCTCAAAATAATTGGGATTTTTGGACTGGCCTGCCTGAGGCATTGCATCAAATTACTGTTGTTATGAGTGACAGGGGTATTCCATATTCATATCGTCATATGCACGGTTTTGGTAGCCATACATTTAGTTTTATTAATGCAGACAATGAACGTTATTGGGTTAAGTTCCATTTTAAGACTCAGCAAGGTATTAAAAATTTAAGCGATGCTGAGGCTGCAGCCGTTGTTGCCAATGATCGCGAAAGCTTCCAAAAAGATCTTTTGGAAAGTATTGATAATGGAGATTTTCCGCGTTGGACTATGTATGTTCAGGTGATGGAAGAGGAAAAGGCAGAAAAACTTGGCTATCATCCCTTTGATTTAACAAAAGTTTGGTACACTGATGATGCTCCGCTTATAGAGGTTGGAGTTTTGGAGCTTAATCGCAACCCGCAAAATTATTTTGCTGAAGTTGAGCAAGCTGCATTTAACCCCGCAAATGTTGTTCCTGGCATTAGCTTTTCACCAGACAAAATGCTTCAAGGTAGGCTTTTCTCTTATGGTGATGCTCAGCGCTATCGCTTAGGTGTAAATCATCATTTAATACCTGTAAATGCTTCACGTTGCCCATTCCACAGCTACCATAGAGATGGCCAAATGCGTGTTGATGGCAACCATGGTGCTACCATTGGTTATGAGCCAAACACCAAAGGCGAATGGCAAGAGCAACCTGATTTTTCAGAACCACCATTAAAAATTTCTGGTGATGCTGACCGCTGGGATTATAATTGTGATGATGCAGATTATTTTGAACAACCTGGCAAGCTTTTTAGACTTATGACCAATGAGGAAAAAGAAGCCTTATTTGGAAATACAGGGCGAGCCATTGCTGGTGTATCGCTTGATGTACAGCAACTCCATGTTTATCATTGCCACAAGGCTGACCCCGAATATGGCAAGGGCGTTGCAAGTGCCATAGGCATTAGCCTTGAGGATGCAATTAAAAAATATTCATAATATTAAATTTTATGCGAAATTAAATCAAAGGGGCTAAGCCTCCCCTTTGTTTTAATAGAAACAAAAAAATATTTTATCGGCACAAAATTGCCAGAAACACGCATTTAATGCTCGTTTCTGGCAATTTTTTATTAGCCTTGATAAAAAAAATATTCAAAATTTAGCTTATTTTTTTATCGAATCTTTAATTCATGTTGATTTTGTAAACGCTTATAAAAAAACTCCGCTCAGAGTGCGGAGTTTTTAAGTAACATTCATTTCAATCAATGATATATCAAATTTAATTTTTTAGGCTTAGCCAATGGTTTATAGTGTTATATAATTTTTGTGGGTCAATGGGCTTGGTTATATGATCATTCATACCGTGTGCTAGGCTGATTTCTTTATCTCCCGCCATAGCATGTGCAGACATGGCAATAACTGGTAAGTCTGTAAATTTTTCGTTCTCTCTAATTTTCATAGTTGCAGTCAAACCGTCCATTATTGGCATTTGAATGTCCATAAGTACAAGGTCATAGCTATTTTTATTTAATAAATCTAAAGCTTCTTGACCATTTTGCGCAATTTCCAAGGTGTAGCCAACGCTTGTGAGTAATTCTTCAGCTATTAATTGGTTTATGTCGTTGTCCTCTACCAATAGTAAGTGCCCATGATGCTCAATATCTTGAATTATTTCTTCTTCAGCTTCAACATTTTTCTGGAATTGCTCAATATCTTTCTGATTAGCAATGTCAAAATTACAATCAAGTGCAAAGGTGGAGCCTTCACCAAGTGTGCTTGTAATTTCAATTGAGCCGCCAAGCATTTGTGCAAGGCTTTTGGAAATGACAAGGCCTAGGCCAGTTCCGCCATATTTGCGTGTTACTGAAGTATCCGCTTGGGTAAAGGCAGAAAACAGCCTGCCTAGTTGTTCTTCACTAAGCCCAATGCCAGTGTCTTTTACAGCAAACATACAATGAATTTTATCTTCATTAAGTTTTGAGCATTGTACATTAATATTAATGCTTCCTTGCTCAGTAAATTTAAGTGCATTACTCATAAGATTGAAAATAATTTGTTTAATACGCAATGAATCACTTAAAATATGCATATGTGCAAGGTCGTCATATTCAATTTTTAGTGTAACACCCTTATCTGCCATCTTAGGTGAAAACAAAGTGTAGAGCTCATCGCAGATTTCTTTTAAGGTAAAGGGTATTATTTCAAGCTCAAGCTTGCCAGCTTCAATCTTTGAAAAATCTAGAATATCATTAATAATGCGCAAAAGATTATTAGCTGAATAGAGTATTTTTTGCACGTAATTTTCTTGAACTGAGGCAAGGTTTGTTTGTGCTAAAAGGTGCACAAGGCCAAGAATGCCGTTCATGGGTGTGCGTATTTCATGGCTCATATTGGCAAGAAATTCGCTTTTTGCTTGTGTGCTTTTTTCAGCCATATCTCTTGCTGTTCGTAGATCTTCTTGAGCACTATTAATTTCAGCAAGCATTGCTTTAAAATCACGTAAGTCACGTAAATAGCTAACAAT
>CAYJCI010000007.1:0-5783 GCA_964368595.1 uncultured Desulfovibrionaceae bacterium | reverse complement strand
TTCTGGCTTCAGCCTCCATAGCAATAGCTTGAGTCGCCTTTAATTCGCGTAAATCCTTAGTATAACCAACAACAATAGGTTCACCATGATGGTCAGCACGAATAAGAGTAATTTCCGCAGGAATGGGTTCACCATTAAGTTTTTGATGCATCCATTCAAATCTACATAGACCATCATTAAATGCTGCAGTAATATTTTCTAATGCACAATCAGCAGACAGCCTCCCGTTTGGTTGATATTCAGGTGAAAGCTCAAAAAATCTCTCTAAATACTCTTGTTTGTTTTTGAGGTCAAAAAGCTTTACTGCTGCCAAGTTACAGTCAAGGTTTTGAAAGTCTTTATTCCAAAAATTAGCACAAAGTGGCGTGGTATCAAGCATGATTTGAGTACGTTCTTCTGCTTCACGCATTCGAGCTTGAGTTGCTTTTAATTCACGCAAATCATTAGTATAGCCCATGACAATAGCTTCGCCACGATGCTCAGTTTTAATTAGTGTTATTTCAGTTTCTATGGGTTCACCGTCAAGCTTTTGGTGTAGCCATTCAAATTTACAATAGCCTTCATTAAAGGCGGTGGTAATTTTTTCCAAAGCAGATTCATCAGATGTTTTTCCATCTGGCTGATATTTAGGTGAAAGATCAAAGAATCTCTCCAAATATTCTTGCTTGTCCTTTAGGTCAAAGAGTTTTGCTGCTGCTAAGTTACAGTCAATATTTTGGAAATCTTGATTCCAAAAATTGGCACAAAGTGGTGTTGTATCAAGCATGATTTGAGCACGTTCTTCTGCCACACGCATGCGTGCTTGGCTTGCTTTAACTTCACTTAAATCTCGTTGATAAGCAGCAACAAGATGCTCGTCGCCAATTTTTACACGAATGATGGTAACCTCAGTATATAAAGGCTCGCCGTACAAGGTTTTAAATAGCCATTCAAAGCGGATATAACCGTCATCAAAGGCCTTTTGCAAATTGATTGGGATTAAATCTAGGGAGCGCTCCCCATTGGGCTGATATTCTGGTGTGCACTCAAAGAATTTAGCTTTGTATGCTTCTTTTGATTCAACACCGAGCATGGTCATGGCGGCCAAGTTGCAGTCAATTATTTCATGCTTTGCATTCCAAAGGTTTACGCCCATGGGTAGTGACTCAAGCATGGCATATGTGCGCCTTTCTGCTTCAACTGCTTTAGCTTTATTTGATCGAATTTCCCTTAAGTCTTTAGCATATTCAACAACGATATATTCATTACCGTAAGCTATGCGAACAAGGTTAACTTCAGCTGGCACAATTTCACCATCAGTAGTTAAATAGATCCACTCTGCGCAATGGTAATACCCATTCTTAAAGGTATCGGCTAATATTTCTTTAGCAAGTGTGGCGGAGCATGAGCCATCCGGCTGAAATTCAGGGAAAATGTCATAAGCACTATCAAGAAACTCCTCTTTATCTGCTATATTAACCATATGCAAAGCAGCTTGATTACAGTCAATTGCTTGGAAATCTCTATTCCAAAAAGTAATACTTAGAGGAGCTGCATTAAGTGTATCTCTCGCCCTTTTGTCAGCGTCAGCATTTTGTTTTAATATTTCCACAGGGGTGAGTGTGCTTACTATAAATTCGTCATCCCCATATTTTATTAAATCAAGCTTGTATTCAACTGGTAGATAATTTTCTTCTACTATGTGCATCCATTTAAATTTATAGCTACCTTCACTTATTGCACATTTGTGGTATTTCACACGCAAGTCTGAAGACTTCTCGCCATTTAATTGTTTAATTGGTGAAAAGTCAGCACGTTTTTGTACAAACTCACTAGCATCAGCAACTTTAAAAAACTCTAAAAAGGCTTCAGAACAAAAGATGATTTCTCTATCCTTACTCCAGCAACATACAATAACTTTGGATGTTTCAAAGATGCTTTTAATAAAATCGAAGTCTAATGAGCTTTTGTGCGTAGGCATTACTTTACCTCTCTAAAGAGTATCTACATTACAGTTTTATCTAAAGATAAGGATAGCAATTAATGATTAAAACTACAAGTGATATTATATGTTTTGCTTAAAGGCTAAAATGCTTTGGATTACGACTGGTTGGATAACGCAGAAATAGTATGCGTATGAAGGCTTGGTATTCGTTTGAGTTTAATGCAAAATTGTATGCAGATGGATAAAAAAAAGCGAGAGGACAAACGCCCCCTCGCTTTATTATAATCTATTCAGAATAATTATTCCCAAATAACCATGATGTCTACACGACGATCAAACTTGTAGCTTGGGTATTCTTGAGTTTCGCCACGGCCTTTGTTGATGATGGAAGCAGCGTTGCAACCTTGGTCAACTAGGTACTGAGCAACAGCATTGGCGCGATTTTCAGATAGGGTTTGGTTGGACTTGGTGTTACCAGTCACGTCAGCAAAACCTTCAACAAAAATCTTTAGCTCTGGACGAGTCTTAAGAATAGCAGCAATGCGGTCTAAGCGTGCAGCAGAAGCTTTGGTGATGTTGTATTTACCAACTTGGAAGTATACAGAGCGTAGGCTTTGTACTTCTTGAGAAGGAATGGTAGGCTCGTAGAAAGCTTTAGCAACAAAAGCATCAGCAGCTTCTTCAAGGTTGATGATGTCACGTGCGTCTACAAGTAAAGACTCAGACTTCAAAGAAGCCATTTGCTTTAATACTTCCATGCCAGCAGCGCTGTCAGCAACAGAAACGAAGTGCATTACAGTGTTAGGATATGCAGCGTAAATAGCTTGCAAACCTTGAACTGCTTGCTTACCAAGATTTTCAGAACCGTCAGATACAAGTACCATAGCGGTGTTGTTAGGTAGGCCCATTAGCATGCCGCCAACGCCGTCAAGGCTCATGCCAAGAGGTGTTAAACGACCGTAAATTTTGCCACCGTTACCGATGTTGTTGATTGTACCCATCCATGCAGCGCGATCCCATGCGCCAGCAGGGGCAACAACTGCGTTAGGTGAAAGTGCACAAATGGCGCCTTGGTAACCCAAAAGTGGGGTTTTGGCGTTCAAACGAGCAAGAGCTTGTTTGCCCATTTCGATTTTTTCTACACCAGTAGCTTTATGTGTCATATACATAGAGCCGGATTGATCCACAAGATAAAGGATACCGTCGGTAACTTTACTGTGAATGCTAACACCTTGAAGTGCTTGAGCAGGTGCAGACATTAAAAGCATGGCTACAAGTGCCACCAAAGCAATGCGAACGTGTTTCATTAGTAAACTCCTTCCTAAAAGTTATGCGTGATTAAAATATTCCGCAAGTTTTTTATGCCACACTTTTATATACTTGTACAGAGAAAATATGAGCTAATAAGAAAAATTTCTATTTTGTAGTGTTTTGGTTATGCTTACTGAAAATTTTATTTGTTAAAACAAGTTGTTAAGTTTGAGGATTTGGCGTAGTTTTATCGTTTAACTTGTCTATTAATGCTACGCTTAATGCACGTGCCATATCCAGAACTTGCAGTATTTCATCCTTAGTGATGTTATTAATATGTATGCCACAAATGCAGCAAACTGCGCAGTTCATAGCGTTAGAAACTATTTTAGAAACGTCCTGACTAATAATATCTTCTTTATGATGTGGTATAATCAATGTGTTTGGATTAAGATTATTTTTTTCATATGCAAGAGTTACGGCACCAATATGCGGTTTGTCACCACCATCAATTAGAATGCATAGGTCTTTGCCCATAAATATTGCTTGTAGGCGAATTTTAATGCGTCCCTTACGTGCACTTAATTTTATCATTCCTGTTACCTTAATTATTTATTGCATGTATTGCACTTGAAGGGATTTTTGAAAATAAAATTGAAATGCGGGCAAATGATGACTGGGTGTAATGTATGATTTGCTTGCAGCGCGAAAGTAACAACATATCAATAACGGCTTCATGCCCTTTTTGTACATTACTTATACCTTCAGTGTATGAGTGCAGTGGGACATTAGTGCCTTGGTATATTTTACGGCAAGTGACAGTATTAGGAAAAAGTTTGCAAACCATTTTTTCCACCTGTTCATTATCAGTGCACAAAAAAATTTTATTCTCTCCAGCAATTTCTTGAAGCTTATCTAGTAACTTAGGTAGAGGGCTTTGCAAGTCCGTGTGGCGAATATGTATGCCTATGGGCGCTTGTTCAAAGTGTTTAGCAAAAAAGGTATCAACATCTTGTAAGATTATTTCCGTTGGTTGCACGTGTTGTTTTAGTAAATAGCTTGGAATTTCTGAGTCTTCCAAGCTGGCAAGATGTGGAAACTTTTCTTTAAGTTTGGGGATTAGGGCGTTGATGGGCATAATGTGCCAATCCCAAAATACAAGAATATCATCGTCAAGTTGATCATTGCTAAGGTCAATGGAAGTGAATTCTTTATTTTGTGGTAGGGTGTGTTCATTACCATTAAATAGATATTCAACGGCAATGGGCTCAGAAATCCAGTCTTTCCAATAAATAGGATGTATAGATGCTTTGCTTTGATACGCTTTTAATACATCTTCATAGCTAATACTTTCCATACCTAAAATATTAAACCAGAGTGGGAAAGAGTTTGAAAAATCATCAGAATATAAGCCATCACGCCAATCAACGCATATAGCCCGATCTGTTAACAAGCAATAAGCAATGCCACAAATTACAGCTTGCAATCTATTGGAAAGCCCACCAGATGCTCGCACTATAAGGGTTTTTTTTATGTCATGCATGTTTTTTGGGCCTGCCTTGCCAAAAGATGTAGAAATACCACAAAGTCGTCTATTTTATCTGGGCCTTGTTGCAACCTGCATTGAACGTAGGCTCTTGCATACTGTTCAAATGTCATAGCCTGCCCATATACATTATACAAGTGATTTGGCGTGGCAAAAGGAATTTGGAAATATTCGCCAACCTGTGGATGTATAGGCTGGATAAATTCTTCCTCAATGGTAGAATAAGCATCACAAACAATTGCCGGAACGGGACTAAGAGAAAGGAGCTTTAGAATTTCATTTGCAACGTGCAATGTTAGTCTTGGCCCTGGGTGGTTGATAGTGTGAAAAAGCTGCTCCTCTCGCCAATGTGCATCTATTATATTAAGTGTCTTAATGTGGCTATGCTTTTCTTTCTCTACTTCTTTTGTGCGTGAAACTTGCGCCAATTGATCAAGGTCAAACTTGGCTCTAATTTTACCCTTTATATATATATGTAGTATTTCAGCTACACCAAGTCCACTACTTGCCAAGTGTTCAAGCAAGATATCTCCATAGGCCATATGAGTCTTATTGGTCCATAAAGGCCAGTATCCATTAAAGAACATATTAGGAATACAAATGCATTGAGCGCTGGCAGGCAGTTTTTGCAGTAGGCTTGTTGTTGCATGCTCTCCCCATTGCTCGCCCAAGTGTTGGTAAAGAAAGAGGCCGCATTTATCAAGTGAATTTTCACTTATTTCTTCATGTAAGTAGTTTGTATATTTTTCAATAACAAATAAATTGCTAAAGGATGGTGAACTTAAAAGCAAACCTTTTAAATTGTCTCCTTGGCAATTTGCATGTATGATACAAAGCTGTTTTCCCATAAAATTTCCTAAGATAGGGAAAAAAATTCCCTTAAGTAACGTTACTTGTAAGCTTAAAGCATAGACCATGCCAAGTGTTTTTATAAAAAAAGCCTATTTAAAATTTCATCTAAGCCGTTAAGATATAAGGAAGCAAAAATAAAATTCAAAAGAAAAGAATTTTTTTGAAAAAAGTCGTTGACAGTGAGAGGTGTTTAGTTCATATTGCCTCTCC
>CAYJCI010000006.1:8206-28906 GCA_964368595.1 uncultured Desulfovibrionaceae bacterium | reverse complement strand
GGTAAATTATTTTATAATACTGTGTGGAGCCAGCTTGAGCACATAAAAAACAAAAAAATCTTAGATTTTGGCAGTGGTTTTGCCTTCACCAGTGATTTTTTAGCAAAAAACAATCAAGTAACAGCCATTGAGCAAGATCAAGTAATGATTAAAACAGCTCAAACAACCAATCATTTTGAGCAAATACTTGGTGGGCTTGAACAGCTAAAACTATTGCCCGACGCAAGCTATGACGTGGTCATATGTCATCTAGTCTTTGAATTTACAGACAATGCCCAAGAAATACTTAAAGAACTTATACGAGTGCTGAAAAATGATGGAATTATGTCCATTGTACGGCATAATAGGTGGGGTCGAATTATCCAAGCCATAGTGCAAGATTGTAACCTTGAAGAAGCTAAAAAACTTTTACAAGGTGCACACTCCCACTCAAGCGCATTTGGCGATATAAAATACTATGAAAATAACGACTTACTAAACTGGGCCAACAATGCTTTACAAATTGAAATAGTCCACGGCGTTAGGGCATTAGCAAGCTTGCATAGTCAAGAAGCTCAAGCGCAACATCACTGGCTTAATGACATGCAAGAACTTGAGCAAAGCATATTAAAACATGAAGAAATAGTAAATATAGCGTATTTTAAGCATTTAATTCTTAAAAAAGCATAAAAAATGGCTAAGCACTTATAAAGTCAAATACATATTTACAAGCTGTAAAAAGCATTGAACAGGCTAAGATATACTTAATTATTTTAGCTGGCATAAACCTTTGTAATCTTGCACCCAAATACATGCCCAAAGCACCACCAAGCCCAAATAATAAACCCAAGGCCCAGTCTGGAGCCACTGAAAACTCAGGATAATACGGAGCAATGGCTTCATAAAATAACACACCACAAATGGAGGTAACAAGAGTCCCCATAAGGGTTGCGCCAGCCACCATATACACAGGTAACCTAAAGAAAGTTACAAAAAATGGGGCAATAATTGCTCCGCCACCAATGCCATAAATTCCACCAACAATACCCACAATAAAACTTAAAGAAAACATCCCCCATATTGGTATGATGTATTCTTTATCATAAAAGCTAAAGCTTAATTTATGCATATTTACGCTGATTAATCTTGAGCTATTTTTAATGCCCTGCTCCTTGGCATCACGAATTTTATTTTGTAAACCTTCATCATCTTGATTTTTTAATGATTTTTTACGCATATCCCAAAACATTTTGGCACTAATATAAAGCAATACAAGAGCAGCAAAAACCTTAAATTGGCTGGAATCTGGCAAATATAAAACCCTAACAATGGCTCCTATAAATACGCCTGGCAAAGTACCAATTACAACCACAAAGACTAAGGGCCAAACTAAGCGCCCTTCCTTAGCGTAGCTATATACACCACTAGGAATAGCTATAATATTAAATAGTTGATTAGTTGCACTTACAGAAGGATGTGTGTAACCCAAAAAAGACATTTGAAAAGGCAAAAGCAAAAAAGCACCAGAAATACCGCCCATAGAAGCAAAAAAAGAAATACAAAACGCTACTAAAGGAGGGATAATTGGATTAACTTCCACTCCAGAGATGGGGAAAAACATGTTTTTCTCCTTAATTGCATTTAAAATCACTAATACATTGATATTGTAAACAAAAAATATTTGCAATGCTTAAAAAAATAAAATAATTGCACAATATCAAAAGCAAATAACAATATTAATTATGCAAGTAAAATAATTAATCTTTTGGGAAAATATACTTTTGGGAAAACACATTTATGGGTAAAGCCTTATCAAATAGATACCCTTGCCCTTTTGTACATTCAATATCCCTTAGCATTTCGCAAACTTCTTCGGTCTCTATCCCCTCTGCTACTGTATCAAATATATGTAAATCATTACACATATTAATAGTATACTTAACCAAGGACAAGGCGCGCTGTGACTCAGTAATTCCTTTAATAAAGCCTTGATCAATCTTAATTTCGCTAAATTCAGACTCAGCCAAGGTTAATAAACTAGAGTAACCAGAGCCAAAATCATCTAGCGAAAGCAAAAAGCCTTCTTCTGCAATTTCATGTAATACCTTGGAGAAAAATTCTGAAGATTGAGCCTGCATAGTTTCCGTAATTTCAACTATAATTTTACTTGGTTGTATATTATATTTTTCGCACAGTGACTTTAGAGTTTTTGCAACATCAGGTTGCTTTAAGGTCACGCGTGACACATTCACAGAGACACTTAACTCATCATAGCAAGCAATACGCCAATCTCTCAAAACTTCACAAATAGTTTCAAATACATAGAAATCAAGCAGGTGAACAATTTCTAACTTTTCATAAAGTGGAACAAAATATGCCGGACTATCAATATTTTTTGACGAATTAAGCTTACGTAACAAAGCCTCAGCCCCACATAGCTCTTTGTTTTTTAAGTAAAATTGAGGCTGTAAAAATACGGCAAAACGCCCTGCTTCAATATCTGCTACTAAGGAATTACGCAAAATAGTTCTATACTTAATGTTTTCTTGTGTATTTTGGTAATAAAGCAATTTCTCAGTATACATTAAACTGTCAGCAGATTCAATTTGCTTTGAAATATCTGCAGAATTATCACTCCAAATATTACCAAATGAAACACTCAATTGATCCAACTCTGCCAAACGACTACGCAATAATTCTACCATGATATCAAAATCATGCTCAGCTATGTTGGATTTTAGAACTACAAATTCATCACCACCAATTCTATAAGCATCCTCACCAAATAAATCCATCAAAAGTTTAGCAAGCACAATAAGCATCTCATCGCCCTTAGCGTGCCCATGTTTATCATTCACTTCCTTTAAGCCGTTCACATCAAAATAAATTACTCCAAAGGAGTTTGGCGGATTTTCCTCATATTCTGCTAAGCTTAAAGAGTAACTATGTCTATTTTTTAAATTAGTTAAAGCATCAGTAAAGCTTAAAATATTTAGTGAATCTATGAGTTTTGTTTTTTCAATAAAATCTGCCACAAATTTACAAATGGAGGTAATAAGCTTTGTACATTCAGTTTTCTTGGAGGTGTTATTAACGCCAACTAATCCTAAAAATTGAGAGTTTTTATCATAAAGTGGGGCCATTACCATACTCTCAACACCAAGTTCTTTTAGTCTTAGGCGAATATTTTCATCAAAGTATTTTTCATTTTCAGCCTTTACTAATAAAGAGCCATGCTGCTTAAGCTCATCAACAAAAGTACTTAGGCTCTTAAAAGGAATGGTGTAGCTATTTTCAGCAAAAGGCAAAACCCCTTCGTCATACCACTGATGCGTACAGTTAAAAAACTTACCAGAGGCACAAAGGGTAAAAATATAAGCATGTGAAGATTGATAAGACTTAGCAAGTATTTGCAATAATTCATTTATTGATTCATGCGGTGGCTTATTGTTATACAACGTTTCAACACAATTAAGCAAGGCTTCCTTGGTTTCACGCTCAGCAAAAGCCTCTGTCACGTCAATTAAGATTGAAAGGCGCATTTTATCTTCAATATAAATAGCCTTTTCAGTATACAGAAAATATTTATCAAAAAAATCATTATAAACATTAAACCTTTGCGGTTCATCTAAAAGCTCATGTGCTTGGGTACAGTATTCACAAGGTGAAGTTCGCCCTTGGATAATTTCATAGCATTTTTTATTGAGGTATTCATCATCATTGCTAATATTACAAAGTTTTTTGCCAGACTCATTTAAATAAACAAGTTCACGTGTTTCCACATTAGACACATATACAATATTCGGAGTTGACCTAACAAGTTGTATCAAAATTCTATCGAGCATATGACATGTCTACTTTGTATAAAGTTGATGAATAGGGCTTCAAAACATAATTTTAGATAATAATTTTTTTAATGTTATATAACTCTTAAATTACTGTCAAGAGGGTTGGTATAAACGGTTGATAGGCATAAAAAAAGCCCTAAGTTTTTTTCAACTTAGGGCTTTGTGTTTTGTAAAGCTATTTTTTGTTAAGCCAATATTTCAAAACCATCATCAAGTTTGGCGGATCTATGGGCTTTGTTAAATAGTCATTTAAGCCCATTTCGATGCCCTTTTCCTTATCTTCTTTCATGGCATTGGCGGTTACAGCAATAATTGGTAAGTCCTCGGCATTATGAGTTTCTCTTATAATACCTGTAGCTTGTATACCGTCCATCACGGGCATTTGCATATCCATAAGCACAATATCAAAAGTCTTTTTGCTAACCATGTCCACAGCAATTTGCCCATTATCTGCCATGCTTACCTTGGCATTGGTTTTTTGCAATAGCTCTTCCATAATTAGCTGGTTAATCATATTATCTTCAACAACCAAGATATGCTTACCACTTAAATCTAAATTCATGTCACCAATTTCGACATCTTCAGCAGTTATGCCTGTTTCTTCGGTTGGTTGTAAGAATAGGAGTATGGTAAATGTGGTTCCCTTGCCAAGCTCACTTTCCACAAAAAGCTTACCATTCATAAGCTCCACAAGGTGCTTACTAATTACAAGGCCAAGCCCAGTTCCACCAAAGCGACGGGTAATGGATGTATCGGCCTGAGCAAAGGCTTTGAATAGTGATTTTTCTTGCTCTTTTGAAATCCCAATACCTGTATCACTAATTTTAATACATACGGGCACTGTATTCGGTGGAATTTCCATATCTTTTACTAAATCTTCACAAGCACAACATGCTATATGAACTTTGCCCTTCTCAGTAAATTTAATTGCATTACCCACAAAGTTATTTAGTATTTGCCCAATGCGTACTGGGTCACCCACATAAAACCCGCTCATGCTAGGTTCAATTGTAAAATCAAGAGATAAGTTTTTAGATTCTGCACTGTCTTGATAAATAATCAAAGCCTGCTCACAAACGGCCTGCAAGCTAAAGTGTAATTTTTCAAGCTCAAGCATGCCAGCTTCAATTTTTGAAGTATCAAGCACATTGTTAATGATACCCAATAAACTCTTGCCTGCTATTTCAATTTTCTTAATATAATCACGCTTTTTGCCTTCATCTTCATCGCTATTTAGGCATAAATGCGCAAGACCAATAACAGCATTTAACGGGGTGCGTATCTCATGGCTCATATTAGCCAAAAATTCACTCTTCATGCGGTTAGATTCGTCAGCCTTATCAACCATTGAGCGCATGGATTGAACCATGGTTTGTAAAGCTTCGTACAAATCACCAATTTCATCATTACGCTTAAATTCTGCCAAGTTATGAACGACTTTGGCATCTTTTTGATTAGGATTAGTACTGTCCTTTATTACTTTAGGTTTAACCACCTTACCTACAAAGAGATCCATAATACTTTCCTTGGATGAGCCAAGGTCTAAATCTTTATCCAAAACACCCTTTGCCACTTGTTCAGCATATCGAACAGCCTTAAGCAAAGCATCAAGTATATACTTGATATATGATGAAATTGTCATGGTTAAGATAACCAAGATGGCAATTGCAATGGCGATGGAGCTACGGCGAATAGCATCACCAGGGGCGGAGAGCTCTTTAATATCTTTTACAGCAACGGCAATCCAATTAGCCTCTGGTAAAATATCAAAATAGGCTATTTTTTCGCGACCATTATCGACAAATGTGGTACTGCCCTTTTCTTGGCGCACAATTTCATACCACCAATCATGCTCATAAAGTGAGCCTTTAAGCACATTTTCAGAATCTTTATGAATAAAAACCGTTCCTGTTTTATCTGCTACAAATATATATCCATAATCACCAAGCAACATTCGCTCGCTCATAGTGTCCGTAAGCCTTGAAACATTGTATACAACGCCCAAAATGGCGTTGGTCTTTACATCATAAACAGGCGCTGCAACAGTATAAACCACGTCACCTTCATATAAAAATGGAGAACCAATGGCGACTTTTCCCTGCAAAGCTTTTTTAAAGTATGCTCTATCATTAATATTTATGCCTATTTGCCCAGCCTCAGTGTGCGCAAGCACACGCCCACTGGTATCTGCAATACCGAGCATGACGTAATAATAAGTATTACGCATATTTATAATGCGACTTAAAGCATCATCTTCATAAGCTCTAAATAAATGTGTGTCACCAGAAAGATAAGGTTGTAAAATACCAGTTTGGGCGAGGGAGATAGCATTTAAGATATTAAAATCAACGCCTGCCTTAAGCTCCACCAAAGCATTGGCAATAGCCATTTTTTGGGATGCTGTGCTAGATTCTTTCAAGGCTTCTATACTGGATTCATAGGTATAAACTGTGGACAAAAATAGCCCAATAGAAGTTGAAAGAAGTACAGGCAGTAATATTTTAGGTAATATCTTCACAATAATGCCTCCTATCAACCCTACTATATCATTACAATCTAAAGCACAATAGTTTTTTTAGCAACTTTCCAAATAATTATCTCCTTGATTAAATTGCTGGATATGATAGAATATAGAAATTATACATAAATGTGAAAGGTATCAAAATGCACACGGAAATTGAAAGAAAATTCCTCGTTATTAATGACAGCTGGCGCAATGAGGCTAATGCCACTGAATTTTGGCAAGGATATATTTTTTCTGACACACAATGCCTAGTTAGGGTAAGGATTGAAGGTGAGCAATCATTTTTAACCATAAAAGGCCCCAAGAATGGCATTGCACGCCCAGAATTTGAATATGCCATACCAAAAAACGAGGCTCAAGAATTGCTGGCAAACCTTGCACACAAACCACTTATTCACAAAATCCGCCACACCATACAAATAAAAAACCATTTGTGGGAAATTGACGAATTTTGTGGTGATAATAGTGGCCTTATCGTGGCTGAAATAGAACTTAAAGTTGAACATGAAGTTTTTGAAAAACCTTCTTGGCTGGGAGAGGAAGTGACCTTTGACGCGCGCTACCGTAATGCATCCCTTGCAAAGATGCCCTTTTCAACTTGGGATAAATAGCTAAAATTTAATTTATTATTAAAAATTAAAGTAAAGGATTAACTTATGAGTACAATAGGCAATATTTTATGGTTTTTACTTGGCGGAATATTCACAGGCCTGCTTTGGTGGTTCTTTGGAGCCCTTGCTTTTATTTCAATCATCGGCATACCTTGGGGCAGGGCTTGCTTTGTTATTGGCAAATTTGCCTTTTTCCCTTTTGGTAATGTGGCCATTGCAAGAGATGTTTTAACTGGTAAGCAAGACATTGGCACTAGCGGTTTTGGCATAGTTGGAAATATTGTTTGGTTTTTACTCGCTGGTATCTGGATTGCGATTGGGCATATTTGCTCCGCCATTGCTTGCGCGGTAACCATTATCGGCATACCCTTTGCTTGGCAACACTTAAAGCTCGCAGCCTTAACCCTTTGCCCCATTGGCATGACCATTGTGCCAGCAGACGTTAGCGACATTGCTCATAAAGAGCATGCGAAAAACATTTTTGACAAATTAAAGAAATAGCATTTTAATTAATTTTCATTTTTTACATAGGCACTAAAAACCCCCTTGCCAAAAACTGGTATGCCCCCATTGAGGTAGACAAAGTTAAAAAGCCCCACTAGGCTAACTTTTAAAAAACTCAATGGGGGCTTTATTTTATTAGAATATTTTGATTAAAATATTATTATTTTAGTGGTTTTAACTTTTTTCAGCGTCGACTATTTTAGCATTTGCCACACATCATAAGCCTGCTGCATGGCTTCTTTATTTTTTACAATTTCGCTTGCATCATAAGCACAAAATGGCAAGCTTGCTTTAAACTCCCAATTCAAATACTCACTAATACATTTAAATTGCCCTTCAATAAAGCTATGCTGAATATTGTCCGCACCTTCAGCACCGGTATTTAACACGATGACTTTTTTAGGTGTTTTTTGCAAAAATTCCACTCGTGAATAAAATTTATCCACAATTAATTTAAGCTTTGCAGACATACCCCACCAATACACTGGGGTGCTGAAAATAAGTACATCGGCTTCTTCAATCTTGGCAATTATGTCCTTAGTATCATCTTTTTGAACGCAGACCATATCGCCTTTTTTACAACCATCACAGTGCAAACATGCTGATACATTTTGTTTATATGCAGATACATATTCGCATTGAGCTTGTAAATTTTCCTCAATACCTTTTTTAACTTCTTGTAATAAAGTAGCAGAATTACCTTTTTGCCTTGGGCTACCGCAAATACACAATATTTTCATAAAATTTCCTATAAAAAACCACTGCACAATTGTACAGTGGTCTTTGATTTCAAATTTTCTTTGCAAATTTGCACATTGACTACCGCCAATGCACCAAAATACTCAACAATATTAGTTTTGTAAAACTACTTACTTACCTAAAAAGGCAACAGCCTCAATTTCCACCAACACGCCAAGCGGTAAGCTTTTAACAGCAACACAAGAACGCGCAGGGAAAGGCTCAGTAAAGAATTGTTTGTAAGCTTCGTTAACCACAGGGAAGTCAGCCATATCAGTTATAAAAACAGTTGTTTTCATAACATCAGCAAGGCTTCCGCCAGCGGCTTCAATCACAGCTTGAACATTCTTGCAGCATTGTACAGCTTGTGCGCCAACGTCACCTTCTACTACTTTTGAAGTAGCAGGATCAACTGGGATTTGACCAGATGTGTAAAGTAAATTGCAGGCGCGGATTGCTTGGCTATAAGGGCCAATAGCTGCTGGGGCTTTGTCGGTGCTAATAACTTGTTTCATGTTTTCTCCTAATATGCGGAAATACCGCAGTTTTATTTTAAAGATTTACTTAACGCGGAACTTACAAAATTTTTTATAAATCGTCCACACTCAAAACTAAACACAAAATTCTAAATGTATACCATTTATTTTTGTAAATTCCATTTTTTGCATTCCATGCGCATAAGCTTGTATAAATGTCGACATCTGTCAAGCGAATATTTGCAGCAGTACGTAATATTTTTCACAAAGACCTCACGTTAAAATTTTTTTTATGCTTAGCATTAGTTCCATACTGCCATTTTACAAGCCTTTAAAGCAAATCAAACAGCAAGAAAAGGTCAAAATTGCCTTGTTATAAAAATAACAAACTATTTTTCTTGAAAAAAAATTTAATATATTCAAGTGTTATAAAATTAAACATACTAAAATGGTACATTAGGCTCTTATTACACACCCTCCACTTAGGCACAAGAAAAATCAAAATTTTTTTATATATAAACATCTTAATTTTATTATTTTTTTGCAAATTATAAAATTTTTTAATATTTATTTTGTTCAAGTGCTTGACATTTTTTTAACACGATAATAGGTTTCCAAATGTCGACATTACACACTTGGTTGAAGAATGTTAATTTTAATTTTCATCCTTCACCCTACATAAAATGCATATAAATTATGCAATTAGGAGCATTATTATGAATTTAGCAAAATTTCCTCGCCGTGGTTATTTACAAAATGATACTCCCATTGAGTATCTACCAAATTTTTCAAAAGCCCTAGGTGGCAAAGTAAACATCTATATTAAACGTGATGACTTACTCCCTGGCACCTCTGGCGGCAATAAAACTCGCAAGCTTGACTTTTGTATTGCAGATGCAATGGCAAAAGGTGCTGACACCTTAATCACTTGCGGTGCTGTTCAATCCAACCACTGCCGCCTAACTCTTGCATGGGCCAAAAAAGAAGGCCTTGCTTGCCACCTAGTTTTAGAAGAGCGTGTAAAAGGCTCTTATAAAGAAGATGGCTCTGGCAATAACTTCTTATTTCAATTACTAGGCGTTGATAGCGTGCGCGTTGTACCTGGTGGTTCTGACATGCTAGCAGAAATGGAAAAAACCGCAGCAGAACTTAGCGCAAAGGGCAGCAAAACTTACATCATCCCTGGTGGTGCTTCTAATACAATTGGCGCTTTGGGTTATGTAAATTGTGCTGAAGAAGTGCAACGTCAATTATTTAATGAACAAATTGCCATAGACACTGTTGTTGTACCAAGTGGCAGCTCTGGCACACATGCAGGCATGGTTGTTGGTATGGTCTGCAACAATACAAATATTCCTGTAATTGGCGTAAACGTTAGTCGCCCAAAAGACATGCAGGAAGAAATTGTTTATAAGCTAACAAAGGCAACTGCAGAGCTTATTGGTGTTGATGCACCTGCACGTGAACAAGTTGTTTGCTTTGATGAATACGTTGGCCCAGGCTATTCGCTACCAACTGACAGCATGATTGAAGCAGTAACTCTACTTGCCCGCACTGAATCTATCCTACTTGACCCAGTGTACTCAGGCAAAGCTGGTGCTGGCCTTATTGACCTTGTACGCAAGGGTTATTTTGCTGAAGGCTCCAATGTATTGTTCCTACACACCGGTGGCTCGCCGGCCCTTTACGCCTACCAAGGTATTTTTGCTAATAAATAGTATTGCTAGCCTCTCAATTTTTTTTGAGAGGCTTTTTTATAAACAATGGAGGAGTTAAAAAAATGCATGAAGAACAACAACAAACAAAAACCTTAGAACTCTACGGTGGTGTTTTAGGTGGTTTAGTACCTCTACTGGTACTTGTGGCTGGTCTTGTTTGGCTTTCTGTAACTGAGCGTGGTGGTACAAAGCCATTTTGGGCTTGTGCATGGATAGCCATTGTTGTGGGCTTATTTTTTGCCCGTAATAAAGCTGAATATTGCAACGCAGCCATGCGTGGTATTGGTGACAAAACAGGTATTGTTATCGTAACGGCTTGGCTTTTCGCTGGTGTTTTCGGTAAGCTAATGGCCGCTGGTGGCCTTGTGAATGGCCTGCTTTGGCTTGGCATGACCACAGGCGCAGAAGGAAGCATATTTACCATATGCGTATTCTTAGCGGCCATGACCTTTGCACTTGGTACAGGCACAAGCACAGGCACATGTATTGCTCTAACGCCAGTATTATTCCCCGCAGGCTACTTCCTTGGGGCTGACCCCGTATTCCTTGGGCTTGCAATATTATCTGGCGCAGCTTTTGGTGACAACTTAGCACCAATTTCTGACACAACAATCGTATCTGCCTTTACTCAAGGCGCAACCATGCGTGATGTTGTGCGTAGCCGTACTCCTCTCGCCATTGCCGCCGCAAGCATTTCTGCCGTTATATTCTTAACCTTTGGTGGTGGCGGTGAAGTAAAAGTTCTACCAGAAATTGCAGCAACCCTTAACCCCTTAGGCATCTTGATGCTTGTACCGCTGCTAATAGTTGTTATATCTGCCTTAAAGGGTCGTCATATTATTGAATCTTTGATTTATGGTAACGTAAGTGCAGCAATTATGGGTATGGTTATTGGCACCATTAAACTTGGTGACATTTTCTCCATTCCTGCTAAGCGTGGTGTGAGCACTGGTATTGTAGAAAACGGCATTCAAAGCACAATTGGTGCGATTATTTTTGCTATTCTTATCCTTGCTGTAACGCAAATCCTTGTAGAAAGTGGCATACTATTAAAAATCCTTTCCATGGCTGATAAGTTCATCGCAAAAAGTGTTCGCCAAGCAGAATTATTTATTGTTGGCGTAACTATTGCTGCCTCAATTCCAATTTCAGCAAACGCTCCAGCAGAGCTTTTAGTTGGACCATCACTTGTAAAGCCAGTTGGTCAGCGCTTTAACCTTGCCCCAGCTCGTGCAGCAAACCTTATGGACTGCGCAGTTTGTACCATATTCTTTATCCTACCGTGGCACATTGTTGTGGCTGCATGGTATGGCGCATTAGTATCTGCTTGCCAAACCTATAACATTCCTGCTCCAGCTATTAGCTCAGCATTATACAACCCATATTCTTGGGCATTGCTTGCTGTGTTATTATTCTCAATCTTCACTGGTTGGAACAGAAAATATGCAACAAACCCTGCTTAACGCATTGCATTTTGTTGTTTAGTTGATTATAAAAAAGGGGGTAACTTGCCCCCTTTTTTACTAAAGTTCATTTTCTCATTTAGGCATAAAATTATAATTTTAATTATTACAGTAAGGTTAAGCATGGCACCAGCACTCACATATAGCGAAAAAGTTGCAAATTTCCTTAAAGACATGCTACTTACTGGCAGGCTCTCCCCAGGGGATAGAGTCAATGAAGTTGCGCTTGCAACCGAGCTTGGCGTTAGCCGAGCCCCCATCCGTGAAGCCTTGCACATGCTTGTGGCAGAAGGACTAGTTATTAATAAACCCCAACGCGGCAAATTCATTACCCCCCTTACACCTGAAGAAATTCGCAATAGCTATTTTATTGGTGCAGTGCTTGAAGGAGCAGCAGCAGCACAATGCGCCAATAATTTTAATGAAGATGACTTTACACGCATGCAAAGCATAGTTGCTAAAATGCAAAATGGTGCAGAAAAAGACTATCATATGGACAGGCTAGCACCACTTGACACAGACTTTCACAATGTAATTTTTGACCGTATAAATAACCCCACCCTACGTGACATTTGTAAAGATTCATGTTTGCGCATTTCAAAGTTCTTACTCTTTCGCCATTGGCAACACGCCTATAATCCACAAGAATTTTATGAACGCCATGAAAAGGTGTTCCAAGCAATACGCCTTAGAAATGCTCTAGGTATTGAAAGTATCATTCGTGAGCATTACATTGAGTCTGGCAAAAGATTGTCACAAATCATGCAGCTCAAAACACTACCAAGCACATTAATTAATTAATTAATTAATTAATTTTAATTAATTCCCCAAATTCACGCAACCTTGCGAACTTCCGTTTATGCTTTGCATATGCCAATTTGTGCGCCATCATGAATTTTTAAATTAATCATTTATATTCAATAGGTGCATCAATATACTTGCCACTTATATAAATTTGGAATACAATAACATAGCAATCTAATAAGAATATTTTTTTGTATACTCAATATATAATTGGAGGCCTAAAATGGCGCAACAATGTGAAAATTTAAACACTTTGTCCTGTAAAAACAGTAGTGATGCAATATACAACAATTTTACCACGATAAAAAACTCTAGCGACAGCCAAGATTGGCAAAAATATCATACAGCTGACGGGCAAAAACGTGGCTTTATTGAAATGGGACAGCTTGCAGATTTTTGGATTCACATGGGCACAAAGTGCAATCTTAGTTGCCCTTCATGCTTTGAAGGTTCAGGTTCAAATCCTAACCGCATAGAAACATTAAACTATGCTGAAGTTGAGCCTATTATCTTAGAAGCCCTACAAGAGGGCGTACAAAAATTTAGTTTTACTGGTGGGGAGCCTTTTATCCATGCAGATTTCATTAAAATTTTAGGTTTAGCCCTTGAACATCGCCCTTGCCTTGTGCTTACAAATGCCACAAAACCTATTGAAAACTACTTGCCTGAGCTAGAAAGCTTCAAGCAAAAGCCCAATAAATTATATATTAGGGTAAGCATTGATTATGCGGACGAAAGTTCCCATGATGCAGGCCGTGGCCAAGGTTCATTTAAGCAAGCCTTAAAAAACTCTGCTATCCTTGCAGAAATGGGGCATGCTGTATCCATTGCTAGGCGCAAACTTGATGCTGAAGATGAATCCATTACTACAACTAAATACCAAGAAATATTTAAGCAATTTTCCCTACCGCAAGATACAAATATTGTGGCCTTTCCAAATCTCTTACTCTCAGCAAAAAATAATACAAACCCTGAAATTACAGAGCATTGCATGACTGCATATAAAACTAAACAAGAGCGAGATAACTTTATGTGTTGCCATTGCATGATGCTTACAAAGAAAAAGGGTGAATTATGCTTTTATCCTTGCACCTTAGTAAATGATGACGACTCATATATTTTAGGCAATACCTTAAGTAAAGCCCGTGAAAGTAGTAAAATTATTTTAAGGCATCCACGCTGCTTTACTTGTTTTGCCCATGGAACATCATGTGTTGAGCCAACATAATAAATAATAATTTAACCCATTAAAAAGGTAACATTATGAATAAATGGTTAAAACTTGCCTTAATCTTAATAGCCTTGGGGACCCTTTTCTACCTTGCAAGAATTAGCGGGCTGGCATCTCATCTTGGTGAATTACAAAACTTTGTTAAATCACAAGGGGTGCTTGGAGTATTTATTTTCATACTCATTTACATAGTCACAACCGTTCTGGCCTTGCCAGGCTCTGCCCTAACCATTATGGCAGGGGCAATTTTTGGCTCAGTTGTGGGAACTGGCGTGGTTATTGTTGGTGCAACCATTGGAGCATCGCTATGTTTTTTAATTTCCAGATATTTTGCCAGAGATCTTGTTCTAAATATGCTTAGTAAAAATGAAAAATTCAAAAAACTCGACCATCTTACGGAAAAAAACGGCTATATCATTGTTGCCATTACAAGGCTTGTACCCATTTTCCCATTTAATCTATTAAATTATGGCTTTGGCTTAACCAAAGTACCATTTAAAGTTTATGTTTATTGGTCTGCTCTATGTATGTTGCCCGGCACCATATTATATGTTGTTGGTGCTGATGCCATTTCCAAGGCCATACAAGACGGCACAGTACCGTGGTCGCTTCTCTTTATTATTGCATTAATCTTAGCAATACTTGTTTTTATCGTTAAAAAAGCTAAAGCAAGCTTAAAGGAATGATCTATGATAATTTCACCAATGGATAATTATAACGAATCTTTATTAGAAAACGTACATCCCAAAAATAGGATCAATCCAACCCCTGCTCCCATGTATAATCTAGTTATTCTTGGGGCAGGTTCTGCTGGGCTCGTTAGTGCTGCCATTGCCGCAGCCTTGGGCGCAAAGGTTGCGCTGGTTGAAGAAAACCTCATGGGCGGCGATTGCTTAAACGTTGGTTGTGTTCCTTCAAAATGCTTAATACGGCCTGCAAAGCTTGCTGCTGACATGCGAGATGGTGCAAAATTTGGCCTTAAATCAAGGAAGGTTGAGCCTGAAGAATTTGGCAACATCATGCAAGAGCTTAGGCGCATTCGCGCTCATATAAGCCCTGTGGATTCTGTAAAGCGCTTTACCAGCCTTGGGGTGGATGTATTTTTAGGCCGTGCAGTTTTTAATGCAGAGCATAAGGTTAGCGTTGGCGAGCATGTGTTGAATTTTAGAAAAGCAATCATTGCAACAGGAGCTAGAGCTGTTACCATACCCATTGCAGGCCTAAAAGATGATGATACAGACATACTCACAAACGAAACTGTTTTTAATTTAACAAGTTTACCAGAGCATATTTTATTCATGGGTGGTGGGCCCATTGGTTGTGAACTTGCCCAAGCCTTTAGACGCTTAGGATCTGAGGTAAGCATTATACAACGTGGTAGCTTTCTACCGCGCGAAGATAAAGACGCATCTGAAATTTTGGCTAAGGTTTTTGCAGAAGAAGGCATCAATGTGCATCTTGACTCTGAGATTATTAAGGTTGAAAAACTTGAAAATGGCAAAAACAAAGCTCATATTAAAGATAAATCAGGCCAAGTGATTACAAAAGAAGTGGATAAAATCTTCATGGGCCTTGGGCGCGCCCCTAATGTGCAAAACCTAGGGCTTGAAGCTGTGGGTGTTGAATATGATAAAGTTAAGGGTGTTAAGGTTGATGATAATCTACGCACCACAAACCCTTATATTTTTGCGGCTGGTGATGTTGCCATGGACTTAAAATTTACCCATGCGGCAGATATTGCAGCACAAATTGTTATACAAAATGCATTATTTATGGGTCGCAAAAAGCTAAGCGCCCAAACTATACCTTGGTGCACCTACACTGAACCAGAAATTGCTCACGTGGGACTTTATGAGGATGAAGCCAAAAAGCTTGGCCTTGAGGTTGATTTTTATAAATATGATATGGATGAAAATGACCGCGCCCTTGCGGATAGAGAGGCTCTTGGCTTTGTTAAGATTATGACTAAGAAAAAAAGCGGCAAAATACTTGGCGCGACTATTGTTTCAGCTCATGCAGGTGATATGATAAGCGAAATTACTACAGCAATGCAAAATGGCCTCGGCCTTGGTAAGCTTGCTACCATAATTCACCCCTACCCCACACAAAGCTCAGCTGTGCAAAAAGCAGCGCAACTATATAACAAAACCAAGTTAACACCATTGGTTGCCAAGATATTAAAATTTATTGTTGATTATCAATTGAAAAAAGAGCCTAAACCTAAGAAATAATATGAATAGTACCATTGTACTAATGACTCGGTTTCCTGAAGCTGGCAAAGCTAAAACACGCCTCATCCCCCATTATGGTGCGGATGGGGCTTGTGAATTACATAAAATGATGACTGAATTCACCTTAAAAGAAGCGCTTAAATGCAACGCTTTTGTAAATATTTATTATACTGGTGCAAATCATGATTCCATGCTGAATTGGCTTAATAACTCCCATAACAACGATAATGATAATCACAAAGAAAATAAATTGGAATTTATCCCGCAAGTACAAGGTAATTTAGGGGATAAAATGTACGCCGCACTTTGCAATGCACTTGATAATAAACCCAGCCCTAACTTAAATACAAAACAAAAAATAATCATAATTGGTAGTGACTGCCCAAATAATCGTGAGAAAAACCTTAATCAAGCCCTTGAATTACTTAATACCCACGATTGCGTCATAGGGCCAAGCATGGACGGCGGTTATTATCTTATTGCTTTTGCAGTAAATCTTCAAAATACTGATTTTTTAAGCACACAAGTTAAACCTCTATTTAGTGATATTGATTGGGGAAGTTCTGCAGTTTTTGAGCAAACTATGGCGAAAGTAAGGCAAACAAAACTTAAATATACACTCTTGCCCATGCTTAGCGATGTTGATGAACCACAAGACGTACCAGCAAAAATTTCAGTAATAATACCCTGCCTTAATGAAGAAGCAAACCTCAACAAACTATTTACAAGCATGCCAACTGCTTTTAATGTTGAAATAATTATTAGTGACGCCGAAAGTACTGATAATACAAAAAAAATCGCTAACACCCACGATGCAATTTATATAAATGCAGATAAAGGCAGAGCTAAACAAATTTTAGCGGCCAGTCAAAAAGCAAGTGGTGAAATTTTATTATTTTTACATGCAGATAGCAAGTTACCACCACTTTGGGATGTGCACATTCGTGAAGCTTTAAACAACCCAAAGCATAGCCTTGGTTTTTTTCGCTTTGGTATTATGGAGCATTTTTGGACAAAGGGCATTATAGAGTGGGCAACCAATAATATACGTTGTAAATACTTTAACCTGCCCTTTGGCGATCAAGGGCTTTTTGTGCGTAAAAGCAATTTTGATAATTGGAATTTGCCCGCTGTGCCCATTTTAGAAGATGTTTATTTGGTAAAAAAAGCCAAAAAACATGGCAGTTTAATTGCTTTACCACAAGTGCTTTATACATCTGGGCGGCGCTGGCTGAAATATGGAGCTATTCGCACAACATTTATGAATTGGTGTGTATTGTTCTGTGCTAAATTGGGCATGGATTTAGACACTATTAGCAAAGCTTACAAAGCAGGCCAAAACCCGCTTTGGCTTTTAATAAAAAATCGAATTGTCAAAGCTAAACCATAAACTAAAAGCTAGATCCCAAAACCACGCCATACGCAAGTCACACCACCACAAAAAATGATTACTAAAATAATCAATCTAAAGGTATTTATGGGAACTTTTTTAGCAAGTGGCGTGGCGCAAATCCCCCCAACAACTGTTGCCAATGAGCCGAGAGCTGCATAATTTAAAACTTCAGGCGTATATAGGCCAGCACTGGCTTGAAATATGGCTGCAACTAAAAATGCTAAGAATGAAAATACATTCATAATACCCATGGCTTGCGCTTGAGACCAACCAAGATATAATGAATAGGCAGCCAATGGAGGGCCGCCAAAGGTGATGGAAGAAATCAACACACCAGCCGCAAAACCCACGGATATACTTTTTGCCTGTGTTTCTTCACGTTGCACAACTTGCTGTTTACGCATGCGCAAAACCTGCAAATACACAAAAATAAGCATTACAAAACCAGCAAAAAGCTGAATGTATTGAGCTTTAACATATAGAAGTAATGCTATGCCAACTACAGAACCTGGAATGGCACCTATGGTTAGCCTTTTAACAACAGCATAAATGCTATCTTTTCGATATATCCAAGCCATATAAGTGCACATTACGAGGGCCACAATGCATGACACAGGAAAGAGCACTGTTGCAGGAATAAATGTAGCCAAGATGGGCACAGCAATCATTGCACCACCTAAACCGCTAATGCCAGTAACAAAGCCGCCTAAAAACCAAGCACCCAAAAAGATAAAATCGTAAATGTCCATAGGTGGTGGCTTTTATATTAATACGTGCAAGATGTAAAGCAAGTCAGAGTAAGGCAATGTTAAATTATTTCAAGCTATTTTTAAAATACTTTATATAAATTTAGCTAATTACATTACTTCATAGCATTAAAAGTAATGCTAATTGCATGTTGCTTGCAAAAATTTAGCTACTTTAATAAAATTAATAAATTATATTAAAATTTAGATGCTGCAGCCAAGGCTTCACCTAAACGAGCTTGAATATAATTTCGCATGTTTTCGTCATCTTCTTCAAGGTTTAAGCATAGCGCATCTTGCCCCATAAGACCTTGCGGCACAAAATCCCCAAGTTCATCTGGGTCATTTACCATATCAGCATAAAAACACACTGATAGCCAGCGCTCCGCTGGGTCATCATCCACCACATCAATAAGGGCAAAAAGTGGGCGTGTTTGTTGATCTTTATGAATAGCCCTTAAGGAATAGCTTATACTTGGACGAGCTTTAAATTCAAATATTACTTGCTCTTGTGCTTTTAGCTCTTGATAAAATAAAAGCAAAGCTTCCTTAGCCTTTAAAGGATCTGCCTGCCATTCATTAAGCCATGCGTCAATTTCTGCATAAGTATTAGCTAAATTTTCATTACTAGACATATATTTACCCCTAATTATTTTAGTTTATTAACTTTTGTTCCAGCATAGGTAAAGCTACCCTTAACCATACTAAAAAAGCTACCTTTATCAATACCAAGCGGTTTGCCGCAAAGGCACCATATTTTGCCATCACGCTCCACAGTATCATACATTTTGGAAATGCGCTCTTTATGGCATCGCAACACCTCACCATGCCCAAGCTTTTGATATTTCCATAATTTACGGCGGCATGCCGCACATTTGATAGTCAACATAAAATCATCATAATCAAAATAGAGAAAATTAACAAATTATAATGCAAGGCGCTTTGGAATTAGAATTAAATCACAATATTTCAAAGCATTACAGTAACACAACAAAAACATTTTTATTTTTCACAAAGTCCATTATACTGACAACATGACACAACAATTTATAGAAATTAACCTTACCTCCTTGGCCCATGATGGTCGAGCTGTAGGCCGTATTGATAGTGATGGTCCAAAACAACAAGTAGCCTTTGTACAAGGGGCTTTGCCAGGGCAAAAAGTTCTTGCAAGCGTCATTAAAGCTAAGAAAAATTTTATTGAGGCCATTTGCACAGAAGTTTTACAAGACGTACCAGATGCCATTAAAAGCCCTTGTCCGCATGCTTTAGAATGTGGTGGTTGCCCTTTGCAATCCATGCCCTATGAGCAGCAGCTTTACTGGAAAAAAAGCATGCTAACTGAAGCTTTGCAACGTATTGGCAAGGTTCAAAACGTAGAGCTTAATACCATACATCCATCCCCCCTACTCTTTGGCTACAGAAATAAAATGGAATTTGCCGTGGGTAAGGATGAAAATAACAAGCTAATCCTTGGATTAAGAGCCAAAGCCTCTCATAAAATTGTGCCAACACCTAATTGCATGCTCATGCCCAGTGAATGCACAGTGATTTTACAAAAATTAACTGAACTTATGGCAAAAACAGGCCTAGAACCATGGCAAGCTGTTCAAACTGATGATGAAAACACAAGCAAACACCATGGCCTTTGGCGTCATGTAGTCTTACGCATGCCTCATGCAAAAACCATCAATAATGGCTGTCATGTGCAGATAATTACCACGCAAACCAGCAAGCAAAATCAAGCTATAATAGCAAGCTTAGGCCAAGAATTGCTGGATTTAGACCTAAATGTGGCGGGTTTTGTGCATGAGGAGCGCAAAAGCACAACGCTTTATGCACAAGGTGAGGCCTGTATAACAAGGCTTGGGCAAAAATATTTGTATGAACAATTGGGTGATGTACAATATGCCCTTGATTATAGCTCGTTTTTTCAAGTAAATACGCAAGCGGCTGAGCATTTGTACAATGAAGTTAAAGCCATGATACAGCTTAGCGGCCATGAAATTATTTGGGATATTTATTGTGGTGTGGGGGCTCCTGCCCTTGCCTTGGCAAAGGATGCTAAAGCACTTTATGGGGTGGAGGCTAATCAAAAAGCCATTAATATGGCAAAATTAAATGCTAAAAATTTAGGTTTAGAACATTGCCATTATCAAGTAGGCATCGCAGAAAAAGTCATCACCAACCCTAAAACTGCCTGGCCTAAGCCTGATATTGTTATATTAGACCCTCCAAGGGCTGGCATGCATATCAATGTTGTTAAGGCAATCTTAAAAGCCAAGCCTAAGCAAATTGTTTATATTTCGTGCAATCCTTCAACTTTAGCACGCGATATTGCTCTTTTAAGTACGGATTATAAACTAGAGCGCATTAATGCCGTGGATTTATTTCCGCATACTGCTCACGTGGAAAGTTGTTCATTACTTACAAG
>CAYJCI010000006.1:0-8106 GCA_964368595.1 uncultured Desulfovibrionaceae bacterium | reverse complement strand
TTTTCATAACGCACTACTTTGCCATTTAATATCTTGGTTTCAAGGCGTTTTGCCTCAGCATACAGCAGGGGCAATGAAACTGTATTTGCTGAATTTTTGAGCGATTGCAATAATCTTAATGTTTCGCTTTCATCACCTTCGCTTATAAGGCTTTGAGTTCTTTCCATTTGAGTTGGGTAAAAATGCACCCACATGGAGCATTTCGAGTTAACCATTTTTTGATTATTCTTTGCCTGTTCCAAAGCCCTACGCATATTAAAAATTTTATTGGCATTTTGCTCTGGATAGCTTTTATCAAAAACATTATCGCCTTGAAAAATCTTATTTTTATATTTAAATAGAGCAAGTTGCACCATATTCATTACAATTTGTGCATCCCTTGGCATATTTTCAGCAGTGGAAATATTAAAGAATTGCAAAACTTCCATATCTGTCTGCAAGTTAGATTCTGAAAGCAGTATTATGGGAACATACTCAGCTTCTGCTGGCATGGATTGTCGGATTTTAATACTAGCAACGATTGCCTCCATATCTGAAACACTGCGCACAACTACTGCGCTAAAGCCATGGTTTTCAAGCTTCAAGGCTTCGCAAACATCTTGGGCTTTAGCCATATGTATTACAGTAAATTCTTCTTTATTCCAAAGCTTTGATGCTTGGTCTGAAAGTTTATTAATGCCATTATCTGCAAGAATAATTGATACAGGCCCTAATTCCTCCACCACTTCTGCTGGAGCTTGCTCATTCTTAGCACCAGCAATGCCTTTGAGCTGACTTTGAGCGCTTGCCGCTTCAGCAACGGCATTACTGCCATTTAATTTTTGCTGCAATTGCTGGCGTAAAACGGCTTGCTTTTCATCAACTTTCTTCATTTGCACAACAAGCCTAAAGCATGAGCCTTCCTTGGTATTGCTTGGCATTGTTACCGAGCCATTCATGAGTGATGCGATTTCATTAACTGGTGTTAAGCTAATGATGGGCCGTATTGTTGTGTTTTTGCTCTTGCCCATGCTTTGGGCAAAGCCTTGTAATAGGCTTTGTTTATCTGTGACCATAAAGCCACGGCCTGTATCTTCAATCTCAATAATTAAGCTTATAATGGCAGGTGCTTGCATCTTAGTATTCAATGTGGCTGCAATTTCCTCCACTGTGCGTACACGAACCACGACACTACCCTTATTTGTATATAAAACAGAATATTTAACCAGACGGCCCAAGGCTTGCTTTAGGTGATATGCATCACCCAATAAATATAGCGGTACAGAAGGGTCAACCTTAAGAGTTAGCTCAATGCCTTTTTCATCACAATTTGGCCTGAAAATATCCACACATTCATCCATGAGCTCTTCCACATGGAAAATTTCTTCCTCTTGATTAATCCTTTTATCACCAGCTTGAAGCTTAAAGGAAGTATCTAACAAATCCCTATTAATATTTTTAAGAGAATTTATAAGCTCAGTGCGTTGAACCTCATCAACACATTGCCCAAGCTCACGCAAAACACTGCTCATATTGCCAAGGGCCACTTCAATATCTTGGCTCATATTTGCAACTATTGCTTGAGATTCATCAACTCCAGAGCTCTGCTTGCGTTTCCTTCGCCAAATCAAGAACATAATTGTATAAAACAACACCAAGCTAACAAAGCTGCCTATAGTTGTCGTGAGCAACATTTCCTGCTTCGCACTACGTTCAGCATGAATAAAATCATCTGGGTTAATATCAATAACCATGCTACCAATATAACCACCAACAGGCACGCTTAAATGACAACGAATGCAAGAGCTTGTGGCAGTGATTGGTCGCACATAACTAAACATTCCTGTTTGCTCGTTATATTCAAAGGCATCCATGCTACCAGAGTCAAATGCACTCATAATTGCACGGTTAATGGCAGAGCTTGAGCGATTATTTATATTTAATGGTGCATCACTCACAAAACGGATGGAGACACCATTTTGCACTTGATTTTCAAGCCTTCGTGCTAAACTAATGGGTAGAGGCATGGATAAACGCAAACCATTATTAGCCAAAATACGGGGGTTAATGCTTTGATTTGAAACCTCACTAAGACTTTCAGGCACAAGAACTGTTCTTTTTTCATCAAACCAAGCAAATACTTCATGGATTTGCTGGCCAGTGTGGCGAGCATGGTCATGCATTTCGTCAATGGCAATGCCGTCGGTATCGTTTAAATTAACATAGGCAATACCTAAAAATCCAAGCCAAACCAGCCCGAATAATATAAGTAAAATTACATATTTATTAATTCTGCCCATGTGTTACTTTACCTATTAAAAATTTTACAAAAAAGCCTACAAACAATAACAATTAAAATGCAATAAGTTACACCACAAAAATTACTTAACAAAAAACTACTTATCTAGATTTTTTAGAATTTGAATAAAACCCTCTTCATCCGTTGGTTTATAAAAATAATAACCTTGAGCTACATCACAATTTACTTTTTTAAGAATGGCCAATTGCTTTTCAGTTTCAATGCCCTCTGCCACAACCTGCACACCAAGCTTACGCAACATAGTTATGACACAAGCCACTAAAAAAATACCTTTTTTAGTGGTGAACTTATCATCAAGAAAAGCCTTATCAAGCTTTACAACTTGCGGAGACATGGAGCTTAGATGGTGTAAGGATGAAACCCCAGTACCAAAATCATCAATGGCCATAACAAAACCAAGCTTCACAAGCTCATCCATTGCTTGAGAAAATGCCTCCGTTTCTGCAACTACTGAACTATCTGTTATTTCTATTTCAATTTCCTTGGTCGTTACGTCATATTTTTGCATAATTTGCTCAAAATGCATATGAATTTCATCATAAAGTATCGTAATACCAGACACATTAACGGCAAGAGCTGGTATTTTCAAATTATCTCTATGCATTTTAATAAATTGGCATGTTTTTTCAAAAACATATAGGTCAAGCTGAGTGATAAAGGCATTGGCCTCAAAAACTGAAATAAAATCCTTTGGATATATTACCATACCATCAATTGGGTACCAACGCACAAGCACTTCTGCCCCGCAAATTTGCTCATCCTCCAACCGCACCTTGGGTTGGAAGTTCAACACAAACTCTTCATTATCAATGCCGTTTTCAATTTTATAAATAATGTCTTTCTGGGCGCTTAGTGAGCGGCGCATCTCTTCATTAAAAAAGCAGGTGGACATTCCACTATTTTCTTTAGCAGAGCGCCTTGCCATATTGCTGTATTCAAGTATTGTATCCACAGTCACAGTCACATCATCAATAATATAACAACCACAAGATAAAGTTAAATTATAATTGCTAGTTAACAAGTCTCTAACTTCCATCACCAGTTCATCACTATCATCCAGTGCATCATATTCCTCATTAATATTAAGTGTTTTGGTAAATACGAGGAATACGTCATCTCTATACCTCGCAACACAAGCATCTTTGTGGCGCAGGACATATTTTTTATGTAGATATTCACCAACAATGCGCATGACGTCATCAGCCTTGGCACTACCATACATTTGTTTTAAAAAGCTTGATTTATCAACATCAAAACATAATAAAATATACTCACCAAGCATGGCTTTTTTCAATGTTCTTTGCATAACAGCAAAAGCTTTTTCTTTTGTATTTACGCCTGTTAGTGAGTCGGTTAATGAAAGTTTGTCATATTTGCGCCTTTCCAAATGAATGCGCAAAAAGTGTATGCTAAGCAGGAGCAAAATTCCAAAAGCAACTACTCCAACTAACATTATTTTATACTTTTCAAAAAACTCACCAGCCGTTGCAGGCCCACGAATAGCACCCTCAGTTGCCACTACTACTTCTTGCATTTTAATGGGGTTAAGCCCTGCAATAAAAGCATTAAAAACATCTAAAGCTAAAGGAGGAAATCTTTTAGACAGGTAAAATTTTAATGGTAAGTTAAGAGGTGTTGGTGAAATTTGATTATCACTTGTACCAAATTTTGAAAATGCATATTCGGCAGTGCTTCTTGAAAGTAGCATTGCATCGATTTGCCCCTGCTGATAACTTTCAAAAAGCTCATCCACACTGGAGAATATCTTCATATCCCAACGTGGAAATTGATTTTGTATATCAGCATGATCGAGCACAGAATAGTCAAGCATACCAAACGATAAAACATCAGATTCAGCAAGCTTACTATCCCTAAATAGCATCATTGGTAAATTCAAATAAGGATTTGAAGCATCAAAATACTCATCCTTAGCCTTTTTATCACCAACCACTGAGAATAAAATATCAAATTGAGTTAAATTTACATTAGTATTAGGCACATAGGGCAAAAAAGTATGGTCAAAAGGATGCATTTGTTCAATAAGTCTAAAAACTTGTTCTGCAATACCAGTAAGTTTGCCACTTTTATCACTGTATATAATTGGGCAATGCCCTTCAGAGTAGCCAATGCTAAAGGGTTTCTTAACGCTATCAACAAGGCGTATACCTTCGGAATTTAGATTTTGATATGCCCATTGCACACTTTTATGCACATATTGAGCATTTAATTCACGCAAAGCCTCTGCATCATTGGCATTGGCTTTTTCCATGGCACTATCAAGAATAGTTAACAAAGCAGCATGCTTAGCTGTAGTTGCGAAATAAAGCTCCACTTCACCAATACGCACAGCAACTTTTTTATCATCAATATAATAATATGAATTAGTTAGGTGAAAATCTGCATCACTAACTACATACTGCTCATAACTGTCGTAGAGTCGATACTCCATAACAATATTATTTTTAACAATATATTCATCAAGTAAATCCCTTTCAAGCGTGTTGCCAGAAAAGATAGCTATACTTTTACCATTAAGGGCTCGCTCATCTTCAAAAAACAGCTTTTTTTCTTTATCAGCAACAATAAGTAAATCCGCGCTAATAATTGGATTTTTAGAATATTTGAATTGAAACATCCGTGAAGGTGATTTTGCATAAAAGGCAATGATATTTGCGGTATCATCATTTAATAAATTGATTACAGTTTGCGGATCAAACTGAGCAGGAATAAGAGATATCTTTTGATTTAAGTATTTAGATAATATTGTAAAACGATCTATTAAATGCTCTTCTGGTTTGTAAACATCACTTAAAGTAGCTTGCTGTGGTAGGTAAGCAATGCGCAACTCGGCAGCATTGGCAAGCTGTGTTAAACTTAAAGATTGAAAAATCAAAACAAAGAATAAAGCACAAAAAAGCAAACGCACCGCTGAACATACCCGTAAGAATTCAAATTTTGTCAACTTCATGTAAAATCCTTTGTTTCTATGTAATTATATAGTGAAACCATACTCCAAAATTTTTTTGCAAAGCTAAAACCTCCAAAAAAACAACATACAACAATCATAGATTACAAAAAGAAGCATAGCTCCACAAAACAAACAAAAATCAATAACAAAAAACCAATACAAACAGAGACATAGCTCAATAAATAATTAAATTTATACTAAAATAATAACATTTTAAATTAAAAGTGTCAAGATAGGAATAACATTTGCTAGGCAAAAAATCATCTATCATTTTTAACATTTAACAAATTTAAATTTATAATTTTATCAAAAATAAAATACTACGTTAAACAATCAAGCACCGAAAACCCTCATTCCATACTTGACCAATATGTTTTTATAAACTAAATTTAATTTATGCAAAACAAAGAGTTGAATATAGTTAAGCTTAAAGCCTCTGCCCTACATAGGCAAGATATTGCTATGTTTGCCACTTCTGCTTTTACCTGACGCAATGCTTATGGGGCAGGTTGTCCTTTTAATGCTATGTAGAAAGTAAATATTCTTAGCGCCTTATTCTCATTACACCAATCTGCATACATTAAATGCCCACCAGTCCGTACAAAATTGTGCGGATTTTATTTATAAAGCTATTACTAATAATGAGGATATATGTCACAACAAACTATTGATATAAAAGAAATTAGAACAAAGGCTGAGCAATATTACCGTAATGGAGATTATTATTGCTCTGAAGCTGTGTTAAAAAGCATTAAAGATGCTTTCAATGCGCCTTATGATGACTCCATAATCAAGCTTGCCTCTGGCTTTCCTGTGGGTATGAGTAATGGTTGTACATGTGGTGCTGTTAGTGCTGGTGTTATGGCTCTTGGTATGTTTTTTGGCCGTAGTGAAGCAAAGGGTAAGGAAGTGAAAAAAGCCATGAAGCTCACAAAAGAATTACAAAAAACTTTCACCAAGGCTCACAAAGTATGCTGTTGCAAAGTGCTGAGCAAGGGGTTTTGGCCAGGTTCTGCTGCACATGTGGAAAAATGCACTGGCCTTACAGGTGAGGTAACTGAAATGACGGCTAGAATTATCGCCCGTGAATTAAAGCTCACAGTTAAATAGCCTACGCTTAAAATATACAAACTGCTAATTTAAAAAAATTTTAGCAAAATGCATAAATAAAATTGCCAGCAATTAAGGTATAATGCACTTTTTTGCTGGCAAAGCATGTTTTAAGCGTCGAGTAAATAATTACAAAGCATTAAATTGCGGCCAAAATTGCATCAGCAAATAGCCAAATACTATAATCAGCAAAGCGTTAAATATGGCAAATGGCAAGCCCTTTTCTCTTAAATCCTTAACACTTAAACCATAGCGTACTGGAATGGCTCGCACAGTTAATGGCAATATGAAGGATGAGTTAAAAGCCATGGCAGTAATAAACCAATAAGGCACAGGGTTAAGCTGCATATTTGCGGTAACGCTCATAACCACTGGCATAATAATGGCTGCTGAGGCAGTGTTACTTGAGGTTTCTGCCAAGATACATGCAACCACCACAAATAAAGCAATGAGCATAATTCCGCTTGAAAGGTCCAATTGTTGAAGTAGGTTTGCAATTGTATCTGCGGCAGATGTTTTTATCATCAAAGTGCCAAGGGCTAAGCTACCACCAAATAACAATAAAAGCCCCCACATGGCATTTTTTTCAACATACTGCCAAGTTAGCAATGGTTCTCCATTATCCCCCTTTAGGAAGAAAGCCAAAAGCCCTAGGGTAAAAAATGAATAAGCCGGCTTCATACCCGGTAAAAAGTCAGCAAAAAGTGGGCGCGAAAATGTTAAAATGATGGCTAATACAAATAGAGTTAGGCTTATTTTTTCGCCCTTGCTCATTTTGCCAAGTTCCGCATACATTTGCTTAAAATAGTCTTTTGTACCGCTGAGTTTTGTTGTGCCTTTATGAAAGGTGAATATATAAAATGTGATGCAAGTCAATATAATTAATGTAAATGGCAGCATTCTAATTACCCAATCCATATACATAAACTCAGTGCCAGTAAATTCTTCAATATAGTTAATGGCAACAAGATTCATGGCCCCACCAAGCGGGCTACTGGCGCCGCCAATGCCGCTTCCCCATGCAATGGCAAGCAATATTGGTATGGCTAACTTACTTGTTTTTATTTCTTTATCCCCAACGAAGGCAAGCATGGCTATGGCAACTGGGGTTAGTAAAGCACAAGCCACCACCTTGGGCAAGAAAACTGCCAACATAGCACTGGCAAATGTCCAGACAAAAATTTGCTGCTTAAGCGATAAGCCAATAACGCACAAAACTTTGAGCGATAAGCGCTTGCCCAAACCTGTAGTTGCCCAAGTAAGGCAGATTAAATCCGCCCCAAAAAGCAAGACCACTATTTCAGAAAAATAGTGGCTAATTATTAAATTCATGGGCATTAGATTAAAAATTGCGTTAATGGGAATGGGTAATAATGCTGTAATGTATATGTCAACTGGGTTCAAAATCCACCATGTAATCATCCACACAACAGTGCCCACGGCCGCAGCACCCTCATAACTAAACCAAGGATTGAGTATATACATACAAAAAGCCATGCTCAATGGGCCTAAAAATATAGCCATCAGCTGTTTTTGTCTTGTCATATCTTTTATCCCCTGTTTAGCATTATGCTAGATACACACTAATTCTTCCCAATGACGGCACTGTAATTTCAAAAGTAAGGTTTGAGGCAGGAAGGCGTATAATACTCTAATACTCAACCAAAGGCAAAGTAAGATAAACAATCACTCTCTTGCGGAAATAGCATAAGCCACTTTTTATAACAAT
>CAYJCI010000005.1:0-30707 GCA_964368595.1 uncultured Desulfovibrionaceae bacterium | reverse complement strand
CGGTGTTTGGAGTGGGCGTGTCTTTTTTGAAAAATGCGTGGAAACGCATTTTTCAGCATCGACTAAGTAAATACAGGTATAGAGGTTAACCATGAGTATTTCAAAAAAAATATTATTATTACTTATAGCAACTATCATTGCTTTATTTTCTGTAACTAGCATTGTTTCATGGTTTTATTTTAACACAATTGCGGAAGAAGAAACTAGTAAATTATTACAAGTTGCTGAAGTTACAGTTCAAACATCCGTTGAACAGCAAGCCATGCATTATTTATCAATGGCAGAAATATTTAGAAATAACAAAGAATTAACTCATGCCCTTGCAAGTAGTGATACTGCAACACTTCAAACTATCGCAAAAAAAATAATCTCAGAACACCCTGAAATAAATTATATTACCATAGCAGGATTAAACAACAAAATTCTAGCAAGAGGACATAATGATAAATTCGGGGATGACATTTCAACAAATCGTACAAGCTTATTAAGCCCCTTAAAAGATGGTGAAAGTGTAAGTGGCTTAGAAAAAGGCCAAACCATTGCCTTAACACTAGGTGCAGGAATTGCCCTATATCAGAATGATAAACTCATTGGCGCTGTTGCTTATGGTGAAGACCTCTCAACACACAGATTTATAAATACAATTAAAGAAAAGATACAAGTTGAGGCAACAATTTTTCTTGATGATACAAGACTTACCACAACAATCTTAAAAGATGGAAAGCCAGCAGTAGGAACTACACTCAATAATGAAAAAATATACGATTCAGTTATAAAAAATAGCACTGTAGTCTACTCAAAAAATGTTATTTTAGGTAATCACTATAAAACCGTTTATTGGCCTTGGAAAAATATTCAAGGTGCAAATGAGGGAATATTGTTTGTAGGCCTTTCGCAAAGCAGTATAAACAGCTTGATTAATAAAGCTTTATTTTCATCACTAGGCATTGGAGCCTTGGTTGCCTTGCTAATGTTAGCAATTGGTTATGCATTGGTACAAAACATAGTAAAACCACTAGCATTAACGACCGAATATGCACAAAAAATTGCAGCTGGCAATTATGATACACAGCTTAATACACAAGGTTCTGGTGAAATCAAAATACTAATTTCATCCATTGATGAAATGGTTAGCAATATGGTCAAAACTTTAACTTCATCTGAAAACAATGCCAAAGAGGCAGAAATTCAAACTCAAAAAGCTGAAGCTTCAATAATTAAAGCTAACGAAGCCACAGTGGCAGCAGAAGAAGGCAGAATAATCCTTGAGAAAGCCACTAGCGAAGTTGATTTAATAGTGGAACATATGCATTCATTTTCTGAGGAGCTAAATAATTTAGTGCAATCATCAACTCAAAGAACAGAAAATCAAATGAATCAAGTATCATCATGCTCTTCTGCCATGGAGCAAATGAATACATCTGTCATTGAAATTGCCCAAAAATCTTCGTCAGCATCACAAGGTTCAATTAACGCAAAATCTAGGGCAGAAAGCGGAACTAGCATTCTACAAAAAACTAATGAGGCACTAAACACAGTTCAAAAAGAAAATACAAATATACAAAATGCAATGCATGATTTGGGAGTTGCTGCTGAAAGCATTGACTCTGTAATTACAGTTATTAATGATATAGCAGACCAAACAAATCTACTTGCCCTTAACGCCGCCATTGAAGCCGCAAGAGCTGGTGAGGCTGGCCGCGGATTTGCTGTTGTTGCCGACGAAGTACGCAAACTTGCAGAAAAAACAACACAAGCAACACAAGAAGTTAGCAATGTAATTAAAAGTATACAAGCAAAAACAAAGCACAGTTCTGACCTTGTTGATAACAGCACCGAAACCTTGAATCAAACTTCAAAGTTGATGAATGATTCAGAAGAAATTTTATTAAAAATTGTAGAAGAAGCTACCACTACATCAGAACAAATTACCGAAATTGCAACTGCATCTGAAGAACAATCATCAACTAGTGAATCTATTGCCTTTTCCTTGGGTGAAATTAATAATGGCGCTTTAGAAACTGTTGAATCCATGAGAAGTGCCGCTATTGAAGTACGTAATATGGGGGATGAAATTGAGAAGCTAAGAGCTATAATGCAAAACTTAGGTAAATAGATATTTTTTAGGTAATGATTTAATATTTAAATAAATATCTATAAAAAATTTGTCTTTGAAACAAAAAAGGGGCGTGCTTATAGACGACCCTTATTCTTGCTATACTCAACTCACAAAAAGGGCCGTGCTTGCGCACGACCCATTTTTACTTAATTTTATATTAATACACAAAAATCATTCTCTAAACGGGTAAGCAAAGCTTACCCTATTCATGATTTTTGGTCGTGTTGCCAAGCAACACTCATAAGCCAAAAAGGGCCGTGCTTGCGCACGACCCATTTTTACTTAATTTTATATTAATACACAAAAATCATTCTCTAAACGGGTAAGCAAAGCTTACCCTATTCATGATTTTTGGTCGTGTTGCCAAGCAACACTCATAAGCCAAAAAGGGCCGTGCTTGCGCACGACCCATTTTGTCTTCAGAATGGAGAGGTTGTATTCTGAAGAGTTTCAGAGAAGGAGTTGACAAAACGTTGTTTGCCCCAAACCTAAATAATATTACTATTTAAGCCTCTAGGAACAATATATAGCTACACCAAAATATGACTTTGGTTTAACTAACCACCAGTTAGAAAAACAACATGTTTTCCTAAATTCACGCATGTTCGCAAATGCACTCATAGACTACAGAAGCTAGTTCTGTTTCTTTAGTGATTCAAGATTTTACAAAAAGCTAACTAATTCGCGCAATAATTATTAATCTGCTTGCCTACGAATAAAAGCTGGCATTTCAAAATCGTTTTCATCAAGCACAAATTCCTCAGCACCAGGATTGTAAGTATTACGTTGCATGCCTAAGGCTTCACGTTTACGCACAAATGGTGGCAAATCGCTTTTCATGTCGTACCAGCTCTCTACCTGACCGCTACGATTGTCATGCAACATTTGCTCTTGACCAGAGTTATGCATGTTAGACTGCATTGAACCATGCATCTGACCTTGCATTTGACCTTGATCTCTATCCATCATGGAATTTACAACAGCTGTTGGCTGTGATTGACGACGCACATTCTGCATTGGTTGTGCTGATGATGTTGCTGTTTGTTGAAAATTAGTAACAGTAGCAGCATGAGCGGCGGTTTGAGCTTGCATCCTCTCCTGACTGTCAATGCCAGTTGCAATAACAGTAATACGCAAGTCATCCCCTGCTTCTTCATCAAATACAACACCAAAAATAATGTTGGCATCTGGGTGAGCGGCTTCACTGATGATATCACCAATTTCGCCAACTTCCTCACCAGAAATATCCATAGAAGCTGTAATGTTATAAAGAACAGCTTTTGCACCTTCTAAGGAAACATCTTCTAGTAATGGGCTCATAATAGCACGTTGGGCTGCCTCGCGAGCACGGTTTTCACCAGTTGCAAAGCCAGTACCCATAAGAGCTAAGCCAGATTCAAGCATAACTGTTCTAACGTCAGCAAAGTCAACGTTAATCATGCCATCTTCCATAATTACATCAGAAATACCCTTAACTGCATAATATAAAACATCATTTGCTTTTTTAAGCATCTCAGTAAATGGAGCTTTTTTTGGAGCAAATGCTAATAGACGATCGTTAGGAATTGTAATCAAACAATCCACATGTTGACGAAATTCTTGTAAACCAGCTTCAGCTGCGGCACGACGTTTTGCACCTTCAAAGCTAAATGGTTTTGTCACAACGCCAACAGTTAAAGCACCAAGCTCTTTAGCAGCTTGTGCAATGATTGGTGCAGCACCAGTACCAGTGCCACCGCCCATACCGGCAGTTACAAATACCATGTCTGTGCCCTCTAGAGCATCACGAATGGCAGATACACTTTCAAGGGCTGCTTCTCTACCCACATTTGGGTTTGCGCCAGCACCTAGACCACGTGTAAGTTGTTCACCAAGTTGAATTTTGTGCTGAACTGGGCTTCTATTCAAAGCCTGCATATCTGTATTGGCACATAGGAATGTCACGCCACGAAGACCTGAGGCAATCATATACTCAACAGCATTACCGCCGCCGCCACCAACACCAACTACTTTAATTTTCGCACTACTTGTCAAAGATTGTTCAAAATCAAAAAGTTCCATAGCCACCTCTCCTCTAGCTAAAAGTTCGATTTAAGAAATATCCTTAAACCACTTCTTCATACGTGCAAGCACGCTGTTAAACATATTCGTTTCATGGCTGGTAAAGGTCTTTTGACCTGCATTTTCCTTCTCCGCGCCATAACGCAACAAACCAACGGCAGTAGCAAATTTAGGACTGTTAACAACTTCCTTTAACCCACCCACATGACGTGGATAACCAATACGTGTTGGTAGGTTAAATATTTGCTCACCAAGCTCTTGACATCCTTCAATAAGAGCTGTTCCGCCTGTAAGCACAACCCCTGCTCCGATCATGTTTTTAAAGCCTGAACGAATTAGAGTTTGATCTACAAGATAGAGTATTTCCTCCATCCTGGGTTCACAAATTTCTGCCAAAACGTGACGGGAAAGTCTTCTCGCATCTCTTCCGCCAACGCTAGGTACTTCAATGAATTCATCATGACGTACCATTTCTGTAAGTGCACAACCGTATTTCATCTTTATTTTTTCAGCTGCAGCCATTGGCGTGCGAAGGCCAAAAGCTATGTCATTGGTCAGGTTTTGCCCACCAAGTGCTAATACTGCCGTATGCTTAATTGCATCATTGGCAAAGATTGCAATATCAGTTGTGCCGCCGCCAAGGTCTACCAAGGCAACGCCAATCTCTCTTTCTTCTTCCGTAAGTACAGCCTTTGCAGATGCCAATGATTCTAAGGCAATATCTGCAACCTCTAAGCTGCTACGGTGGCATGAACGCACAATATTCTGAGCTGAGGATACAGCACCAGTTACTATATGCACCTTCACTTCAAGGCGAACACCAGCCATACCCAATGGGTCAGCAATGCCGCGTTGATCATCCACCACATATTCTTGTGGCAAAATATGTATAACTTCACGATCTGCTGGGATTGCTACAGCACGAGCAGCATCAAGAGCGCGCTCAATGTCACGTTGGGCAACTTCACCACCCTTAACAGCAATCACACCATGGCTATTAATACCCATAATATGACTACCAGCAATGCCAACATAAACAGCATGAATTTCACAACCAGCCATAAGCTCAGCTTCATCAAGAGCCTTACGCACTGATTGAACTGTTTGCTCAATATTTACAACAACACCCTTACGCAAACCGGTTGAAATGCTTGTACCTATGCCAACAATGTCAATAACGCCATCTTCGGTAAGCTCACCAACCACAGCACAAATCTTTGTTGTGCCTATATCTAACCCTACTATCAATTCGGATTTACTCATAACTACTCCCGAAAATTACAAAACTAAGTGTTGGTGATTACCCAAACATTTCCATCCGCGGCGCGAATTTCACGCACCTTTGATAATTCATTGCGCCTTGCCAAATCCCCAAGGGTGATTGATAAACGCTGTAAATTATTCGTCCAACTATCAAGTTCTAAACAAAGGCGAATGTCCCTATCATCAAGATACAATTCTATGCCTTTGTCACTACTAACCTTAAATGCTGAAATTGCCCCAAACTCAACTGGTAATTTACCAGATTTTAAGTCTTTTAAGTACACTGCAAGCATGTTTATGCTGTCTTGTGCCCCTACTCCTATCTCAAGTGTTGGTAGTGACATAAAGTTGCTTGTTTCAACCGGTGCTATAATTTTGCCCTTCTCATCAGCATAATAAAGCACTCCATCTTGCTTAACCCAAAATGAGGGCATCCTCTCGGCTAAAGTTATTACAAATCGATTGGGCAATACTCTTTTGACTGAAACTTTTTCAACCCATGGAGTTTTTAATAATGCTTGCTCAACCTTGCCTATACTTATATCAAGGGAATTATCCCCCTCGTGTACTCCGGCAAAATCTTTAACCATCTTTTTGGACATTCTAACATTGCCCAAAACTTCAATCTCTTTTGTGGCAAAATACTCACTAGTTGTTGCCACTCTATATAGCCATAATGTTCCTGCACTTATGCCAATTATGACTGTAAAACCTATGCAAATACAAAGCAATGTAACCCAAACCCCACTTAGAGAGCCAATCTTTGAAGCCTTTGGCATTTTAGGCATTCTTGTTGCCTTAGGGCTAACTACGCTTTTCTTTGCGCCACCACCCTTATAAACATTTTTGGCATTACGTTTTAGCTGTAAACTTGGCTTGCGCACTCCACGCATTTTATTTACGGACATAAAATCTTAACCTCTTCAGTGAGAGAAATACCTAAACGTTTATTAACTTCTACCTTTGCTTCTTCTATAAGATCAAATGCTGCATTAGCATTTCCGTGACCTTGGTTTATCAAAAAGTTTGCATGCAATGGAGAAAAAATCATCCCGCCTTTACTTTTACCTTTAAATCCACACATTTCTAACAACTTCCCTGCGGGCTGATCTGGCGTTGGATTTTTGAATAAGCACCCAGCACTCCAAGCATTTACAGGTTGTGTAGACTTTTTCTTGAAAAAGTTTAGAAACATTTTTTCCTTTATGACCTTTGTCGCGGAATAAGTCAAGATAAAAGTTGCATTAATTACAAAAAACCATGAATTAATTTTGCTAATTAAAAATTTTCGATAACCATAATTCATGTCTGATGCTTGTATAGTTGCTATACCAGTTTGGGGTGAGTAAATAGTAATTGAATGTAAGTTGGGACAAGTTTCGCTACCGTATGAACCAGCATTCATTGCAATGGCTCCTCCGACAGTACCCGGAATGCCACATAAACCTTCCAATCCTGATAAACCAAGATTAGCACATCTTCCTATTAATCTTGCTAAGCGAACATTAGAGCTCACCTTCACAAGTGCTTGTGTATCATTGTGATTTAAAACATCAATTTGTGATTCAAAGTCTGGTTTTAATAGTAGTAAATTTAAATCTCTATCTGATGCTAAAAGGTTGCTACCTGCTCCTAATACAAAAACATTGCCACCTAATTTTTGTATCAATGCTTTTAATTCTGCTTCATCAAAATTATCTTTAATACGTATTTCAGCAATGGCTTTACCACCAATTCTTAGAGTCGTTAACTCAGAAAACTTAGGTTCATATTTTATTTCAAACATAAAATTATCCATTGCCAAATGCTTAAAGTATTATTTTTAAATAATAAATATTTTGTAATTTATATTTTTTATTGATTTTCTTTTAAATTCATTCACTTAAATAGCGTGGACCCATTTTTGTAATGGAACCTGCGCCAAGTGTTATAAACACATCACCAGGGCGTAAGTATTTTTTCGCTTCTAGAATTAATACGTCAAAGTTTTTGCAAAATTTTACATCAACTGAAGTTACCTGCCTCACACCTTGGGCTAAGCTTTGGCCGCTTACTCCTGGTATGGGCTTTTCAGAGGCGGCATATATTTCGCACAAAAGTAATTTGTCAACACTTTCAAAGGCTTTGCAAAATTCACCAAAAAATGACTGAGTACGGCTAAAACGGTGCGGCTGGAATGCTACAACCAATCTTTTATCAGGGTAGACTTGCTTAGCGGTGGCTATTGTTGCCTCTATCTCCACAGGATGATGACCATAATCGTCGATTACAATTACGCCATCCTTCTCACCTTTATGTTCAAAACGCCTACCAACACCATCAAACTTGGCAAGGCCTTTTTGGCAATGCTCTGCGCTAATACCAGCTTCAAGAGCAACGCCAATGGCTGCAAGAGCATTTAATATATTATGCATGCCAGGTTGCTTAAGCTCCATGACACCCAAATTTTCACCATGTAAAATCACTTCAAAACGGCTAACTTTACCGCATTCTAATACATTTGCTCTCAGGGCATTATCTGCGCCAAAGCCGTAAGTTAAAACTGGTCTTTTAATTTGAGGCAATAAGCGCTGAACTCCCTGGTCATCACCACAAACAATATTGCGACCATAAAAAGGCACTTTGTTCATGAAATCCACAAAGGCTTTGTCAACTGATTCTAGATTTTCATAAAAATCCACATGATCTAAGTCCACATTGGTAACTACGTTTACAATGGGGAAAAGGCATAGAAATGAACCATCAGATTCATCAGCCTCAGCAATTAAATAATTTCCAGCACCAAGGCGAGCATTTGCACCATAAGCATTTAATAATCCACCAATAATTACTGTTGGATCTTTTTCAGCTGCATCAAAAATAGCAGCAGTTAATGAAGTTGTGGTGGTTTTGCCATGCGTTCCAGCAATGGCAATGCCATGCCTAAGGCGCATAAGTTCTGCAAGCATCTCTGCTCTAGGGATGATTGGTATACCTTGTTCTTTTGCGGCTTGTACTTCTGGGTTTTCATCCCCAATGGCTGTTGATTTTACAAGAACTTGTACATCACCAACATTTGTAGCCTCATGGCCTATGAAAATTTCAGCACCAAGCCCACGCAACCGCTTAACTGTTGCAGATTCAGTAGCATCAGATCCGCACACCTTGCAGCCCAAATTTAATAAAACTTCAGCAATGCCGCTCATGCCAGAACCGCCAATGCCTACCATATGGATTGCTCTAATATTTGTGTGCATATTTAACCCCTTTAATTTTAAGAGTTTAAGTGCAGTATATTTTATGTTACTAAACTACCAACTCTTACCAAAATCTTTAATTACTGCTTATAATTTCAATAAATTTTCAACAATATTCTTTGCTGCATTGCCCATATTTACAGAGTGTGCAGCCTTTGCCATATCTTGTAACTTGCTATCATTTTTTATTAAATTAATAATATTTAACATCACATCCTGACTGTGCATGTCTTTTTCCGCATACATAAAAGCCGCATTATTTTTGACTAATAGCTTTGCATTATGTGTTTGGTGGTCATGGGTAGCATAAGGAAATGGCACAAAAACAGCCCCGCGCCCTGCCGCTGAAAGCTCAGCAATGGTTGATGCACCAGAACGACAAAGCACTAAATCAGCCCAATTATAAGCCTCTGCCATATTGTCAATAAATGCAGAAAGTCCATGTCTTGGCTGATTTGCGGCATAGTATGCAGCATTAACTCTTTCAAAATCCTTTGCGCCACTTTGGTGTCGAACTTCAACATTCTCAGCATTCAATTTTGAAAAATTATCAATAATTAAATCATTTAATGCCTTTGCACCTTGTGAACCACCCACAACTAATAACCTTTTGCCATTAAATTCATGGGAGTTATTTGCAATTTCAGCAACAGCCGCTCGCACTGGATTGCCAGTTACTATGCATTTTTTAGGGTCAAAACCACCAGTATTTGGCATACCTAAGAATATTTTTTTGGCAAAACGCCCTTGAATTTTATTACTAAAACCAACCACAGCATTTTGCTCATGAATTGCAGTTTTAATTCCAAGACTTTGAGCTGCTATTATGGGTGCAAAAGCCGCATACCCACCAAAACCAACCACCATTTGAGGCTTAAATTTACACATAAAACCTCTGGCAGCACCACATGCACGCAACATAGCAAAGCCTGCACCTATGGCCTTTTTACCACGCCCCAAAATCCCACGCACTGGCAGGCCAACAAATTCAAGGCCTGCTTTTTCAGCAAGTTCTTTTTCAGGGCCATAAATTGAGCCCATAAATAGCAATTGCACATCATTCTTTTGCAATAGTTCTTCGGCAACAGCTAAAGCTGGGAATATATGCCCACCTGTGCCGCCAGTTGTTAGAATGATTTTTTGCATAACTACCTATTTTTTTGAAATTTCTGTATTATTTGCAGTGCGAGAATAATTGAGCAAAAGCCCTACACAAAGCAAGGTTGCGAGTAAGTTACTACCACCGTAGCTAAGTAATGGCATGGGAATACCTTTTGGAGGTGCAAGGCCCATAACAACTGCTAAGTTCATGGATGCACCCATGGCAATGATTAGCGTAATACCAAAGGAGGCAAAGCGATCACGCAATTCTTTCTGACCAATAATAATTTTATAACAACGCCAAAAAAACAAGCCGAATAATGTCATTACAAGGCTCACCCCTATAAAACCCAATTCTTCCCCAAGGACAGATATGATAAAGTCGTTATGAGCCTCTGGTAGGTAGAACATTTTTTGCTTGCTAGCACCAACACCAACACCAAAAAATCCACCAGAGCCAAGCGCATATAATGACTGAACTAATTGATATCCACTGTCTTGAGCATCTTTAAATGGGTCAACGAAAGCCGTTAAACGACGCAAGCGATAGGGTGAAGATATGGCAAGAGCAATTGCACCAGCGATAGCCATGCCAACCGCTATGAATAAATATATAAATCTTGTACCACCAGCCACACACATGAAAAACAGTATGGCTGTTAAAATTACCGCACTACCAAAATCTGGTTGCATGAGCAATAAAATACAAAATAAACCAGTTACAGCAAATGGCGGGATGACACCACGGCTAAAGGTTTTAATTAAATTCTGTTTGGCACTCATAAAATATGCCAAATACAAAACCAAAGCTATTTTAACAAATTCCATAGGTTGCAATGAAAATGGCCCAATTGGGATCCAGCGTTGCGCGCCGTTAATCTTTGGTGCAAGAGGTGTTGCGGTTAGTAATAGTAAGAAAAATGTGGCAAATAGCGCAGGATATTGCAATTTATGTAACCATTCGCGTGGCATCATTGCGGCAATCCAAAGAGCAGTCCCCCCAGCAGCAACAAACATGAGCTGACGCTTAAAAAAGTAGTATTTATCGCCATTTAGCTTTTCTGCGACGACACCACTTGCACTTAATACCATGATTAAACCAATACCAAGTAGTACAACAACGATGGTAAATAGCCACCAGTCAAAGCTAGGCTGTGCTTTTGCTTGCTTCATTGCCATTTGCTCTGCTGCTTCTTTTTTATTAGCATTGCCACGCAATTCTTGCTTTAAGCCTTGTAAATATTCTAGTATTTGACTCATTATAATGCTCCTACCAAACGTTTAAAATCATCACCCCTAGCCATATAATTTTTATATAGATCAAAGGATGCAGTAGCTGGGGCCATTAATACAACATCATTGGGCTTTGCCATTTCATGAGCATAGCTTATGGCTTCATCCAATGTGGCAAACCATGCCATGTTGACAATGCCTTCCCAAGCTTTTTCAAAATATTCACGACTAGCACCAAACAGTAAAACTTGTTTGACTTTTTCTTTAATCAATGGGCGCAAGCCCTCTAAATCTCCGCCCTTAAACTTGCCACCACATAGCAAAATTATGGGTCTATCAAAAGCCTCAATCGCCACTTTTTGTGATGAAGTTGTGGTACATTTTGAATCATTTACATAAAGAACATTATTAATTTCACGCACTAACTCTAAACGATGCTCAAGCGGAGCAAAGTCTGCTACGGCCTTTCTTGCATTATCAAGGCTTACACCAAGCGCTTTGCAAGCAAGCCATGCAGCTTCAATATTTAATTCATTATGCGCACCAACAAGGCGACAATCTTCAAAATTTTTAGACCCTTGCAATAGCCAAGTTATCTGAGGCTTAATTCCTTGCTCATTTATAATTGGCTGCAAAGATTTGTGTATAATTGCTACATCGTCTTCATTTTGCATGGCAAAAATAGCTAGTTTTGCGTCGATATACTCTTGCATATCCTTGTGATAATCCAAGTGATTTTCTGTAATATTCAATATTACTGCAACATTAGGCTTAAAAGTTGTGCATGTTTGTAATTGAAAGCTAGATAGCTCAAGCACCAATACATCCGCCCTTTCACCTGCAAGAACATATTCGCTAAGTGGTGTGCCAATGTTGCCACCCAAAAATACTTTATTACCTTCTGCTTCAAACATTTTTGCAGCAATGGAAGCTGTGGTTGTTTTGCCGCTAGTTCCTGTAATTGCGAGAACTTTTTCACCTTGTAGGCATTGCCACGCTAGCTCCATTTCAGCCAAAATTTCTGGTGAATTTTCTTTTGCCAATAATGGCAAAATACCAGTAACAGGAATGCCAGGGCTTGGAATGATATAGTCAACACCTGCAAAATGCTCGGCCTTGTGCTCAGCAGCAATTATATGAACGCCAGCTTTTTGCATTTCTGCTTTAAAATCTTCGTGTATGTTTTGAGCATTGCTTTCAATTAAGCTAACTTGTGCTTTGAGTTTTATTAGCAATCGCACTGCAGCCATGCCAGAGCGACCAGCCCCAAGCACAACTACTTTTGCATTTTCAAAATTTGCTTTTTGCTTATTTTGCATCTTAAACCTCAATGCCTTTAACGTAACTTTAGCATGGATAATGCTAATAAACCCAAGAGAATAGATGTAATCCATGCACGAATTATGATTTTTGATTCGGGCACGCCCTTTAATTCAAAATGATGATGTAATGGCGCCATGCGGAAAATCCTCTTACCGCCAGACCACTTAAAATATCCCACTTGCAAAATTACTGATAAAGTTTCAGCCACAAATAAACCGCCAACAACCACAAGTATTAGCTCTTGCTTGCATAAAACTGCCAAAAAGCCCAACACACCACCAAGGCTTAGTGAGCCAACATCACCCATAAACACTTGAGCTGGGTAGGCATTATACCACAAAAACCCAAGGCCTGCCCCAACTAATGCGGCACAAAACACTGTGACTTCACCCACTCCAGCAATGTATGGAACCAATAAATATTGTGAAAATTGCACGTGACCAGTTACATAGATAAAGACTGAAAGCACAATACCAACCACTACAGTTGGGCCAATGGCAAGACCATCAAGACCATCGGTAAGATTAACTGCATTGGATGCACCAACCATAACCACTATGGCAAAAGGAATATAAAACCAACCAAGGTCAGGATTAATGTCTTTAAATAACGGGATGGAAATTGTGGTTGAAAAGCCAGGCTGATCAATCAATACAAACATGGCTGAACCAGCAATAAGCACTTGGCTTACAAACTTAACTGAAACACTGATGCCTTGATTTTTTTTACCACGAATTTTGACCATATCATCAATCAAGCCAACCACACCAAAGCCTACAAATACATACATGGTAAGCCATAGATATATATTACTTAAATCGCCCCAAAGTAGTACGCTAGTAATTAGGCTAAATATTATTAGCAAGCCGCCCATGGTTGGGGTGCCAGCTTTTGCGCTGTGTGTTGTTACATCTTCGTGAATATATTGACCAAATTTTAATTTACGAAGCCATTCAATAAACATTGGACCAATGGCTATGGATAAAAGGAGAGCTGTAATCATAGCCCATGCGGAGCGGAATGTAATATAACGAAATACATTTAAAGCGCTCCACTCATTGGATAATGGGACTAAAAGATTATATAACATGACTACCCCTTAATTACACATCAGCTTTGATTTGCTCTAAGATGACGGCTACAAATTCTTCTAATTTATTACTACGCGAACCCTTACATAAAACAGTACCAGCGTTTAGATTTGCCTTAGCCCAAACTTTGGTAAATTCTTCAACACTATTTACAGTAGCAAAGTTGCCTGCATAATTGCATGACTTTAGGCCCCTTTGAACGTCATCGGCATGTGGGCCTTTCCAAAAAATATTTTGAATATTTGATTTGCACAAAAAGCTACCAAGCTCGTAATGCTCTTTTTTTGCTAAATATCCAAGCTCACCCATTGCCCCTAAAACTGCATAGCATGGGCCATCATTAGCTTTTTGAACTGCTGCCTCAATCATGCGGCGCATGGATAATGCATTAGCATTATAGGTGTCATCAATCACACACCAACCAGCAATTTCATGCATATTGAAGCGATGTTCAGGTAAGTTTATATTGCTAATTCCACAGATAATTTCTTCAGATGTTAAACCAAGGGCATGAGCCACTGCAAAAATTGCGGCTAAATTTTCAGCACCATAACTACCATAAAAAGGAGTTAAAATTTCATAATTTTCTTGCTCAAAACTTAGGCCATATCTGCCCTTGTTTGATTCATCATCCATACCGCGATAAATGGCTTTATATGTGGCTAATGATGAATTTTTACCAGAAAATAAACAATAATTTGTGCAAATATCTTCCACATTTTGCACAAGCTCAGCATAATCAGCACAAGCAAAAGCATTTGCCACATCAGAAAGTGTCAAATACTTAAATAATCTACTCTTGTGCCAAGCAACACCTTTTGCGCCAAGCCCTTCAGTGTGAGCCGCGCCAACGTTTAGCACCAAGGCTAAGTCTGGCAAAAGCATTGCGCCAAGCTCATCCATGTCATGTGGTTCGCTAATACCCGCTTCCATTACCCAGCAATCTTCATTACCTGATGCTGAAAGCATGGAAAGTGGTAAACCTATTTGATTATTATAATTCAATTTATTGCGAGCAACTTGCTTATTTGCACTTTCAAGAACATGCGCAAGGCATTCTTTAAGCGTAGTCTTACCAGCACTACCAGTAATGGCCACAACCTTACCCTTAAACATTTTGCGCCAAGCAAGGGCAAGTTTTGCAAGGGCTTTGACTGTATCAGCCACAACAAATTGTGCCACATCAATATTTGGTAAATACCTAGATACAAGCAGGGCCTTTGCTCCATGTTCAACTGCTTTTGCCGCAAAATCATGCCCATCAAAACGCTGACCAACTATGCACACAAAAAGACTGCTGGCCACAACATCATTAGTGTCGCGGCATACAGCTAAAATTTCTGTGTTTTGGGCATTTGATGCAGCATGAAATTCTGCACCCAAAATGCCTTTAATTTGGTCAAGCTTAAGCCTCACTATACAAGCTCCTGCACAGTTAATTGATCACTATAAGGATGTTTAACATCCTCAATAATTTGATAATCTTCATGCCCTTTACCAGCAATTAAAACTGCAGTATGGGCTATGTCAGATTGTTTAAGTAATTCTAAAGCCTTTTGAGTAGCCATCTTTCTATCAACTTCAACTATAATTTCTAAACCTTCACGTGCTTCTAAGCCTGGCATAACGTCAGCAATGATATCTTCTGCCTTTTCAAAGCGTGGGTTGTCAGAAGTTAAAACTGCAACGTCAGTATGTTCAGCAACGGCTTTGCCCATAAGTGGTCTTTTGGTTTTATCTCTATTACCACCACAGCCAAACACTGTGATAATCTTCTTAAAACCAGCACCACGCAAAGCTTCAAGCACATTTACAAGCGCATCTGGTGTATGGGCATAATCCACAAATATATTTAACTCACCCGTACCCTGCACACGCTCTAAACGCCCGCAAACACCATGGAATGTTTCCAAATGTTTAAGGCCTTCAACCTCAACCCCCATCCCAAGGGCAACAGTTTGCACTCCCAATAAATTAAGAGCATTAAATGCACCAACTAATGGTGATCTAAGCTCCCACTTTTTTTCACCCCACTGCATTTGCAAATGCAAACCAGCTGGTGACATGGAAAGGATCTTGGCCTTAACATAATTTAATCTTGTATTTTCAAAATCTCTCAAGCCATAATCCAAGGCCTGCGGGCAAAGGGCTAATAGCTTTTTGCCCCATTCGTCATCTGAGTTAATGGCGATGGATTTATCTACTTTTGGCAATGTGGTGAATAGCTTAGCTTTTGCTGTAAAGTAACTATTCATATCTTCATGAAAATCTAAGTGGTCTTGAGTCAAATTACTAAAAATTGCACCAGTAAAATCAACTCCACCCACTCTATCTTGCTCAAGTGCATGGGATGATACTTCCATGATGATTATATCAACGCCATCTTTAACCATCTCAGAAATTATTCGATGAATGGTTAAGCTGTCTGGAGTTGTTAATGATGCAATTATCTCATTACTGGGCCAGCGGTAGCTCACAGTGCCCATGACACCAACCTTATGCCCAAGGCCTGTAAACAAATGCTCAAGCAAATATGCAGAGGTTGTTTTGCCATTTGTGCCTGTTATACCAATAATTTGCACATTTTTAACTTTGCAAATTACTTCTGTACCGTAGTAGGCTTTAGCTAATTGCCAAAGTGCCTTACGAGTATTTTCTTGCACAACAATCTGCACGCCCTCTTTAGCGGCGGCTTTTGTAATTTCATTTTCTGCAGAGCAAACAATTATTGCCGCACCAGCTTGAACTGCATTAGGTATAAACTTAACACCATCTTCATTAACACCGCTAATAGCAACAAAAACATCACCACTTTTAACTTCACGAGAGTCAATTCTTACCTGCACTGTTGAATCAGCAGGTAAATCACGTAAGTATTGAAGTAATTTTCCAAAATTCATTAATTATTCTCCGAAAGCCATAATACATATTCGCCATTTTCTTGATTTGGCCATTCACTACCTGGCTCAGGTGTTTGGCGAACCACCCTTTGCCCTTCACCTTTAAGCACAGGCACAATGCCACCACGCGCAAATAGCTCAACTGCTGTTCGTACTGTTTTACCAACTACATTTGGAACAACGGTATTGGCTTTGCTCATATGGCCTGGCAAGGTGCTATAGACTACGCGTCTTGTTTTTTCTTGAGTAATGGCACTAAACATAGGTGATGGTGCACGGGATACCTTAAAACCACGAGCACCCTTGCTAAGCTGTGTTCCACGTTTAATAAGCGGACTATTTGATGCTTCTGCAAAAACTACGTCTGGCAAATCACCACCATAAGTCATAGCAAGGCTTGTTACTTTTTGAAACACTGGCGCAGCAATTACACCACCGAAGGAAACATTTTTCGGCTCGTCAATCATTACAAGTGTTAGATATTTTGGTTTATCAGCAGGTGCAAAACCAACAAATGATGCCATACGCCCAGCACCATACGTGCCAGTTTTTTTATCAGCTTTTTGTGCAGTACCAGTTTTGCCACCAACTTCGATGCCGGCTATGCGCGCTCTTTTACCGCTGCCGCCATCTTCATGAACAACATCACGCATCATTTGCAAAACTTCTTTAGTCACACTTTCGTTAAAAATGCGTACTGGCTTAACATTTTCTTCTTGTTCAGCATCTGCAACTAAGCGCAAGGGCTTGTACATGCCGCCATTTAACAGAGTTAAATATGCTTGTGACATTTGCAAAGCTGTGGTTGAAATACCTTGACCAAATGAAGCACTTAATAAGTCAACACCAGTCCAGCTTTGAGGCCTGCGCAATATACCCTTACTTTCAGATACGGGAACTACCGTACGCTCGCCAAAGCCTAATTGTGATAAGTATTTATGATATGTAGGCGCGCCAATTAATTGGCCAATTTTAGCCACACCAATATTACTTGAATATCTAATTATTTGATCAACTGGCAACTCACCCTTGCTTGATGTATCACGAATGGTGATGCCCAGCGTGTCCCACTTACCACCTTCACAATCAAATACACTGTCCTTAGTGACGGCTTTCTCTTGCAAAGCTGCTGCAACTAAGAATGGCTTGATTGTTGAACCTGGTTCGAGCGAGTCAAATGCAAGGCGGTTTCTGTATTGGCTTGGTGCATATGTGCCAAAGGCATTGGGATTAAAAAATGGATATTGAGCCCAGGCTAAGATGTCTCCACTTTCAGCATCAACAACCATAACCCCACCCCAAGCAGCATTATAATCATCTACAGCTTTAGCGATGGACTCTTCAGCAAAAAATTGAATTTGAGCATCAAGCGTTAAACGCAAATCACGCCCCACAGGTTCAGCCTGCCCCTCAGAATGCAAGAAAAACCTACGCCCCATGGCATCACGCTGTACAAGCTGTCTTGTAGCAACGCTTGCAAGATGCTTATCAAACACACGCTCAAGCCCTTCAAGACCCTGATCATCAACACCAACAAAGCCAAGCAATTGGCCAGCCATATGCTTAAATGGGTAAACTCTTTCATATTCTTTTGAAAGGCCTATACCCTCAAGCTTAGCATTGCGAATGGCAGTTGCAGTATGATCATCCACCTTGCGGGCAATCCATGTAAACTTACGTGATTCATTGGAAAGTTGATTATATATTTTTTCAACAGGTAAGCCTAAAATTGCGGCTAGCTTTTCGGCAGTGGCGGTAACGTCTTGCACCTCAAAAGGCCTTGCATAAACAGAGCGACACTCCACAGACCTAGCCAAGGCTTGACCATTTCTATCAAGTATCATGCCCCTTTTGCCTGTCACTAAAACTGAAGCAATGTGTTGGCTTTTGGCTTTATCTGCCAAGTGAGCGCCTTCAATAATTTGCCAATACCAAGCCCGACCCCAAAGAGCCATCCAAAACAACACAAAGCCCACACCCACGACTTGAATGCGGAAAATGCCCCAATTGATTTTAGATAGTTTTGAACTTAAATCATTTGATTTTTTATTGCTTTGCAAAGCAATTTTGGGCCTGTCACCCGCATTTGCTTTTTGCTTATCTCTTTTATTACGAACCTTTCTTTTGAAAAGTGCCATGGCTTTCTCCAAATTATTAGCAGTTTTTCAAACTATTGCTCAATATCGCCACGCCAGCGCACTTGCCCAATCTTTGGTTGCTTTAAACCAAGTGCTTCGGCCTTGCGTCCAAGCTCATGTGGTGAAAGCAAATACTCACGCTCCACCTCAAGCTTGGCTTGATGACTATGCTTTTCTCTAATATCTATTTGCAATGTATTAATAAAATAACTTGTATCCATACGTTCAATATTTACCCAAACCAACACAAGGCTCATAAACATGGCGGACAAAGTGCCTAGCACAAGTAGTAAAATCCAACCGCTACTGCCTCGTTTCATTATGATTTTACCTCATAAAGCTTTTCAGCAGCACGCATTTTGGCACTGCTTGACCTTGGGTTTGCCTTCAATTCATCAGCCTCTGCCACCACAGGTTTTTTGTATAAAATCTTAACCTCTGGTTTATGACCGCATTTGCAACGCATAACATGCCTTGGACAACGGCAACCCTCAGCCCAATGGCGCATAGCTTGCTTAACCATACGGTCTTCAAGCGAATGGAAACAAATAACAACTAAGCGCCCGCCAACTTTTAATCTTTTTAATATGGCATTTAAAAAACGCTCAAGTTCACCAAGCTCGTCATTAACGACCATACGCAAAGCTTGAAATGTTCTTGTGGCGGGGTGATTTCTGGACTTGGCGCGCCAAGCTACTGGGTAGGCATTATAAACAATATCAGCTAGTTCCTTGGTGGTATCAATGCTCTTTTTTTGACGAGCATCCACAATATGCCTTGCAATGCGGCCTGCTTGTGGGTCTTCACCAAGCTTATGAATAATATCTTTTAGTGTTTCAAAGCGATCTCGATTCACAATATCCCAAGCTGTGCGAGTTCCGCCATCCATTTGCGTATCCATACGCATATCAAGCGGACCATCACTATTAAAACTAAAACCACGCTCAGCCGTATCAAGATGTAATGACGACACACCAATATCAATCAATGCGCCATCAAGCTTATCCCAACCAAGGCTTTCCAAGGCTTCTTCAAATTTACTGTAATGGGTATGAAAATAGTGCAGCGAAGCACCAGCCGGCGCTTCATTAGCAAGACGCTTTTTAGCAAGCTCTAAAGCATCACCATCACGATCCAAAGCACAAAGCTCAACATTTTCTGCAGCATTAACAATAGCAGAACTATGCCCGCCAAGACCTAAGGTACCGTCAAGATAACGCCCATTAGACTTAGGAGAAAGAGCTACTAATACTTGCTTATGCAGTACGGGAATGTGCACTTCAGTTAAATGTGCATCTTGAGTTCCCTTCATAGTAGCACCCTCAATTATAAGGAAATATCAACATTATTTGCAGCCAACTCTTCTGAAACATCCTCAAGCACAAGGCCCTCAAAGCGACCCTGATCCCAAATTTCAAACTTACTATCCATACCAACAAGCACTATATCCTTCACAAGCCCGCCCTCACGCATAAGCGATTGCGGAATGCGAATTCTACCATGCCCGTCGGGAATTAACTCTTCAGCAAGACCTCTCACCTTGCTCATGAAGTGCCGCATACCCATGGATGGATTTTTAATCTTGGAAAATTGTTCTCTGGTGTGTTGCCATGCCTCAGGTGAATAAGCCACAAGTCGCCCGTGAAAACCAGTAAGCACAAAACTACCCGTGGCAGAAATAGCACTAAGTGCATCTCTGTAATCCACAGGAAGCATGATGCGCCCTTTGGCATCCAAGCTCCTATAATGACTTTTTTCAAATTCGGACATTTTTACCACCTTCTACCACTTATTTCCACTTTTTCCCACTCTGACCTAATTCCCCTTTTCTGTCAATAGCTAAAAAATAAAAAGTGAAATATTTTTAATAAATTTTCAGCCTTAAGAAAGGCCAAGCCAATTCCAAGCAGAATCAAGCACCATAAAAATATTTTTTAAATTAATTATTTTCACTGCTTGAAATAACTATTTAAAATATTTAATATTTTTTTTGAAAATTTCACAAAAATTCATTTTTGCCAAAAAAATACGGATATATAGGACTGTTCAATCAAACAATTTTCGTGTATGGCTTGGGTGAAAAGAATACACTTATGTTGCATAAGCTTGAAACTTGCCATAAAAAAACTCGTGCTTATGTATGCAATAGGCAAACTTTAACTTCAATCAACCGGAAAGTATTATGAAAACTAAAATAATTGCCACCATTGGCCCTGCCTCCAATACTAAGGAAAAAATGACTTCACTTGTGATGGCAGGTGTTAGGATTTTTCGCTTAAATTTTTCACATGGTGATGCATCAATGTTTGTGGATATTATTCGCCATATCCGCGAAATTGAAAAAGAACTTAATACGCCTATTACCATCATGCAGGACCTTTCCGGCCCTAAAATACGCCTTGGCAATTTGAGTGATGATAAAAAAATCACTGTAGAAAAGGGCATGCAGCTGCTACTTGGGCCAAAAGCTCAAGAAAATGACGAAATGCCTTACCTACCATTTGACCACAAAGTAATTCTTGATAGCTTAGTGCCTGACGATCGTTTAGTATTAGCTGACGGTGGCTTACAATTTAATGTGGTCGAAAAACGTGAAGATGGCCTTGTGGTGCTTGAAGCTCACAATGCTGGCATAGTTACTTCACGCAAAGGCCTTGCCCTACCAGGAAAGGCAACACAGGTTGCGGCCTTGACTGACAAAGACCGCAAAGACCTTGCCCAAGGGCTTATTTTAGGTATTGATGCAGTTGCCCTATCCTATGTACAAACACCTCAAGATGTTATTGAAGCAAAAAATATTCTTATGGCAGCCGGCAAAAGCATTCCGGTTATCGTTAAGCTTGAGCGCCAAGGGGCTGTGGATAGATTAGAAGAAATTCTACGTGAAGCTGATATAGTCATGGTTGCCCGTGGTGACCTTGGTGTTGAATGCCCACTACCCATGCTACCAGGCATTCAAAAGCGCATCATCAAAGCTTGTAACCGTGCATCAAAGCCAGTTATCGTGGCTACCCAAATGCTACTCTCAATGGTCACAAGCCCTGTACCAACTAGAGCAGAAACCACCGACGTAGCCAATGCTGTGCTTGACGGAGCGGATTGTGTTATGCTTTCTGAAGAAACAGCCATGGGCAACTTCCCCGTGGATACTGTGGCATATATGCGCGAAATTACCAGACAAGCTGAAGCAATTTTAATGGAGCGCCATGAACTAAAAGAGCCAGAGGCCCACAAAGGCATTAATGAGTTTTTAGCTTATTCGTCTTGCCTTTTGGCAGAAAAGTCCCAAGCTGTAGCCATTGTGTCACACAGTTTAAGTGGTTCATCTGCAAGGCAAATTTCATCTTGCCGCCCGCCTCAACAAATTTATGGTTTAACAACTGAGCCAGAAGCATTAAAAGCATTAAACTTCTCTTGGGGGGTTACACCTGTTTTTGTTAATGACCAAGTAGAACCTCAAAACCATACAGAACGTGCTGAAAATTTCATCATTAAAAACCCAACCTTTAACCCAGATGAGCGTATTATTATTACTGCAGGCCAACCCCAAAAAGGTGGGCGTTCACGAGGCACAAACCTTGTAAAAGTATATTGGAAGTAAAATATGTGCGCAAAACGTGTCAAGAATGTTCCAGGTAATATTAGTGAACAATATTACCAAATTAGCTGCGAAATACTAAGCTCTTTTCCTAAGTACAGGTTACCCATTGATTTGTACTTTTTTAAAGAGGACATTCTTATACTTGCACCCTATAGCCGCAAAGACCAAAGACTTAGTAATGAGCAAGTTGATGAAATAAAAACATATTGCGCTGCTGGATTACTATTTGTTTCTCGCTCAGACCATCACATTTACTCTGAGCATATGGTTAAGCAGCTTGACCTTGTTCTACAAGATGCAAACTTAAAAGACACTGAAATTACTGACATCTGCATGCGTGCTTTAGTATTATATTTTGATGAATTTAGCCAAAGCCCAATCAAGTCAGTTTTTGACCCATTATACAAAGCTTTAATGGTTGTTACTGAATGGATGTGGCATGATAAGCATAGGCTAAAATATTTTATGCGCCGCCTGTATAAGCCATACAAACAATCACACCATGCAGTAAATACAATGATTATTGGTTTATGGCTTTGGATTGAAACCACATCAAAAGACAATGCCACAAGGCGTAATTTTGACCGTGTGGCACTTGCTTTACTTTTGCATGACATTGGCATGTCAAAAATTCCAAACTTCATCTATGGCAAAACAGGCAAAATGTCTCGTGAAGATAGGGATAAAGTGCTCATGCATCCATTCCTTGGTTACAAAGTGATGCAAAAACTCGACCTTGCCTTTGATGAACTTACGCGTTGCATTTTAGAGCATCATGAAAGGCTTGATGGCTCAGGCTACCCTCAAAAAGCTAAAGGAGAACAAGGTATAAGCACCCTTGGTCGCCTTTGCGCTGTGGCGGATACTTTTTGTGCCATGATTGGTGAGCGCCCCTATCAAAATGCTAAACACCTTGAAGCCGCTGCCAAAGAACTTATGGAATCATCCAAGCAGTTTGATAAAAAATTTACAGCTAAAATAGTCATGGCTGTAATTGCGAAAGAAATTAATACTATACCAGAAGAAAAACCAACAAAATAAATTATAATTCATATTTATTTTTACAGCTTAGCAAATGCCCTTGTGGCTTCCTTTACAATAATTTAGGAAGTCACAATTTTTTATACACAGCAAAATTAAATTATATAAATAGGTAATAGCATGCTTGAATTTGTAATATTTACTAGTGGCGCTTTAATCATGGTGCTTGAAATGGTTGGGGCAAGAGTTATGGCCCCATACCTTGGCACATCAGTAATTGTTTGGACAAGCCTCATTGGGGTTGTGCTTGCTTGCCTTGCTTGTGGAGCATGGCTTGGCGGGCGTATTGCAGATAAAACTCTTTCATTTGCAACACTTGGGCGCATCTTAGCAGGTGCTGGCGCTGGCTGTGCGCTTACGGCATTTGGGCACCGTTTCATGGGCATTGCAGTTAGCGAAAGCATTGGCAATATTTATTTAGCTGCAGTTGTGGCTGCTCTTGGTCTTTTTGCATTTCCTGCTGTGCTTTTTGGTATGGTTTCGCCCTATATTATTCGTTTAAGACTTGCAGACCTTGCAACCTCAGGGGCCACAGTTGGCCGATTGTACGCCCTTTCTACTGCTGGTAGTATTGTGGGCACATTTTTAGGTGGTTTTGTTTTAATCTCATTTTTTTCAAGCACACATATTTTACTTGGTGTTAGTGCAAGTATGGTTCTTCTTTCATTATTGGTTTGGAACAAGGGCGGCCCTGCTGAACTTATGCCACGCATTTTAATTTTTGCTGCCATTCCCATGATTTTTACCTTCAATAATTTTTATGAAGACAGCATGACCAAGGGGGGGACGCCCCCTGCTGTGGAAACTCCACACAGCAACATACGCTTAATCAAAGGCTACAGTGAAAATAATCGCCCTGTGCTTTATATGGCAACAGACCCAGGCTATGCCCAGTCGGGCACATATTTAGACAATCCATCAGAGTTAATGTTTAAATATACTAAATATTATGCTCTTGGCACAGTGCTATTCCCAAAAACTGAGCAAATCCTCATGCTTGGTGGGGGTGGTTATTCAGTTCCCAAGTGGCTTTTAGCTGGGCATGGTGGGCTTAATGGTGAAAAATTGCGCCTAGATGTTGTTGAGCTTGATTCAGGCATGACCAAACTTGCCAAAGCATCCTTTGGCTTACCTGATGACAAGCGTATGAACATTTATCATGATGACGCACGACGTTTTATTAATAGAAACACTAACAAGTATGACCTTGTTTTTGTTGATGTATTTAACTCTCATTATTCAGTTCCTTTTCATATGGGCACAGTGGAGGCAGCAAAAGCCCTTCGCCATAGCGTAAAAGATGATGGCGCAGTAATGATGAATATTATATCAGCCTTTGAAGGCAAGGATAGCTATATATTTCAAAGTATTTACGGTGCTTTAAGCCAAGTTTTTGAACAAGTTTTAATTTTTGCAGTAGAGCCAAATACACCATTAAAAGACGTGCAAAACTTTATGGTCATGGCCCTACCAGTTAAACGTGATGATATTATTGCCACAATAAATAACAAAAATGCTACATTTTCAAAACCCATTATGGAGATGCTAAGTACCCAAATTAATAAAAAAGTAACTCAAGATGTTGGCCCGCTTTATGATGATTTTGCACCAGTTGAGCGTTATGCACAGGCCCTATTAAAAAAATAATACAAACATAAAAATGCCTTAAAAAATTACGGAATATACACCATAAAAGCCAAGCTCTTTCCTTGACATTTCACTCCTTTTTACCCCATAGTGTCGAATTACTTTTTGGCCTTATAGTGCCGTATTTTGTGTATTGGAGATAGTATGAGTGATTACAAAAAAAGCCTAAATTTGCCTGACACCCGCTTTCCCATGAAAGCCAACCTAGTTCAACGTGAGCCAGAAATGCTCAAGCGTTGGGAACAAATGGATGCTTACAAGCTAATGGTTCAAGCATCAGGTAAGAAAGGACGTTATGTACTGCATGACGGCCCCCCTTATGCCAATGGGCATATACACATGGGCACAGCCTTAAATAAAATTTTAAAAGATATTATTGTAAAATCACAAAATATGCAGGGCTTTGCCGCAGAATATGTACCAGGCTGGGACTGTCATGGCCTGCCTATTGAGCTTAAGGTTGAGCATGAACTTGGCGAGAAGAAAAAAACCCTCCCTGCTCACGTGGTTCGCAAAGAATGCCGCAAATATGCTTCAAAATACATAGATATTCAGCGCAAAGAGTTTAAGCGCTTGGGCGTTTTCGGCACTTGGGAAAAACCATACATGAGCATGGACCCAAGCTATGAAGCAGCAACCGCTCATGCCCTTGCTGATGTTTCTGACGCAGGCAATTTAGCACGCAGCAAAAAGCCCATTTATTGGTGTTGTTCTTGTAATACAGCCCTTGCTGAAGCAGAGGTTGAATATTATGACCACAAGTCCCCATCAATTTTTGTACGCTTTTCATTAAATGATGCAGGCATCGCCAAGCTTTTCCCTAAAGCTAATGTGGACAAAACTTTTGCAGTTATCTGGACAACCACCCCTTGGACTTTGCCAGACAATATGGCTGTTTGCTTGCACCCTGAATTTCTATACACATTAATTGAACATGAAGGTAATTTTTATTTAGTAGCTAAAGAGTTAGCTGAAAATTGTGCTAAGATTTTTGGCTTTGAAAACTATACCACTCATGGTGAAGTGCAAGGCAGTGAGCTTGAGGGCTTAGTTGCAAATCATCCCTTCTATGAGCGCAAATCTCCCTTAGTGCTTGGTGAGCACGTTACCCTTGATGCTGGCACTGGCTGCGTTCATACAGCCCCTGGCCACGGGCGTGAAGACTATGAAGTTGGCCTAAAATATAATCTTGAAATTTATTCACCTCTTGATGATGCTGGGCGTTTTTTAGATAGCGTGCAATTTTTTGCAGGCCTAACAGTATTTGAATCAAACCCCAAAGTCATTGAAAAGTTAGAGGAAGTTGGCAATCTACTTGCATCTGAGCAAATTAGCCACTCCTACCCACATTGTTGGCGTTGCAAAAAGCCAGTTATTTTCCGTGCTACAACTCAATGGTTTATTGGCATGGAGAAAAATGACCTTCGCAAACGTGCCTTGGATGCCATTCGCAATAAAGTAAAATGGATTCCAACTTGGGGTGAAGAGCGTATCTATAATATGATTGAGTTCCGCCCTGATTGGTGCATTTCACGCCAACGTCAATGGGGTGTTCCTATCGTTGCCCTGCTTTGTAACTCTTGTGGTGAAGCTTGGCATGATGCTAAATGGATGCACGAAATGGCAGATCGCTTTGCAGGCCATTCTACTGGTTGTGACTACTGGTATGAAACTGATATTGCGGACATTGTTCCAGCTGACCTTGCATGCCCCAAATGCAGCGCCAAGGATTGGAAAAAGGAAACAGACATACTTGATGTATGGTTTGACTCTGGCACAAGCTTTACCGCAGTTGTTGAAAAGCGTGAAGAATGCCAATTCCCTGCCGATTTATACTTAGAGGGTTCAGACCAGCACAGGGGTTGGTTCCATTCTTCCCTATTGGCATCCATTGCCACACGCAATACTCCACCATATAAATCTGTATTAACTCATGGTTATGTTGTGGACGGCTCTGGGCGAAAGATGTCAAAATCCATTGGTAACGTAATTGCCCCACAAGAGTTAATTGACAAATTTGGTGCAGAAATCATCAGACTTTGGGTATCATCAGTGGAGTATCGTGAAGATATTCGCATTTCCGATGAAATACTAAATCGCCTTGTGGATGCCTACCGCAGAATTCGCAATACTTGTCGCTATTTACTTGGTAATATTAGCGATTTAAGCAAAGACCAACTAGTTGCCATAAATGAAATGGAGCCACTTGACCGCCATGCTTTAGACGTTGTAGCAAAGGCTCATATTCGCATGCAAGAAGCCTATGCAAATTTTGAATTCCACAAAATATTCCATACATTGCATAATTTGTGCACAACTGACCTTTCTGCAAATTATTTGGACATATTAAAAGATCGCCTCTATGCTTCTGGCACAAGTAGCAAGGAGCGCCGCTCCGCGCAAACTGCTCTGTTCTATATAGTAGAACTAATTTTGCGTGATATGGCACCAATTTTAAGCTTTACCGCCGAAGAAGTGCATAATTTTGTACCAGAAGCCCTACGTGAGCAAGCTGTAAGCACGGTATTTGCCCTACCAGCACTTGGTGCTGAAGAATTACAGCAAAATGGTTACTTATTGTCAGACGATGCACGCAATAATTGGGCTAAGCTATTTAATGTGCGTGCGGCAATTATTCGCGCTATTGAGCCACTTCGCCAAGATGGTACCATTGGGCACTCCTTAGACACAGCTGTAACCTTGTATGTAAAACAAGATTTGCACAATGTATTTAATGATTTACTTACAGACATCTTAGAAGATATGCGAGCCATTTGCATTGTATCACAATTTAATATTGCGGATATTAGCGAAGCACCAAAAGATGCTGTAATCCCAGAAGATATGGAAGATATAGCCATCAGTGTAGAAAAAGCCAAAGGCGAAAAATGCGAACGCTGCTGGATTTATAATACCAATCTAGGTACAAACCCAGAACACAAAACCCTTTGCCCACGCTGCACTAAGGTTATGACAGCTTAATTGAAGGGATTTATGCGTTACAAAATTTTGCTAGGAATTGCCAGTGTGGTTATATTGCTTGACCAGCTCACCAAATTGTGGGCTGTAGCAACTATTCCTTTGCATCGCTCAATTACTGTAATTGAAGGTTTTTTTGACCTTGTAAATATTCGTAATCGTGGGGCAGCTTTTGGTTTTTTGAACCGCTCCGATATTGAGTGGCAATTTTGGCTTTTTTTAGTAGCAACTATCATTGCCACCATTTGTATATTTTTATTGGTTCGAAGCTCCAAACATGACGTAGTGCTGTTTTCAGCCTTGGGTTTAATACTTGGCGGAGCGCTTGGCAATTTAATTGACCGCATACGCTTAAGGGCGGTAATTGATTTTTTAGATTTTTATATTGGCAATTGGCATTGGCCTGCATTTAATGTGGCAGATATTGCCATTTGTATTGGGGCTTTTTTAACCTGCATTGCCATGTATATATCTGAAAAAAAAGGAAAATAACAAAATGATTTCATCCATGTTATGGTGGCATTGGCTTATACTTGCACTACCCATATTACCAAACCTATGGTCTATCTGGCATGTGCGAAGCCGCTATTTTGCAAGTGAGCAAGAAAAATCACTTTGGTTTTTAGTTGCAGTTTTCATTCCTGTAATTGGTGGAATTGCTTACATTTTTGCTGGCAGAAAAAGAGCTAGCAAAATACCTTTACAAGATGATAGCAACGAAGGTAATAAATAAAAAAATTAAACACATTCACTCAAGGGGAATTTATGCAAAAGAAATTTATAATATTAATTACCGTAAGTTTAATGGCTTTTAGCTTGGGCTGCGCTAAGCAACAAGATTATGACGCATTACAAGCAAAGGTCACCACACAAGATCAACAATTACGCCAGCTTCAACCTGGCATGGCTGATACTTGGGCTCAAATGCAAGCAATTCGACAAGAGCTTAACGCCATTAAGGGCCAGTTGGACGACTTAAATTCCATGGGTGGAGCTAAAAACCTTGTGGATACTGTCAATCGTCATGACGCAGCTTTAAGGCAAGTTGAGCGCTCACTCGCACTGGACTTAAACCTTGATGCCCCGCTACCTATGCCAGTTGCTGGCATGCCCACAACTGGAACAGCCCTAGGCGCTGTTGGCGCTGATGGTGCCTTTGTAGAAGGCGCAACACCTAACAGCGGCACCATGACTTTAAGCCCTGTAGCACCACAACCACCAGCAGCCACTGCACCACAAGCTGACATGGCTACAACATTATTTAACGCTGGTGTGACTTCATTTAACGCAAGACAGTACACCCAAGCCCAACGTTCATTTAGCGACTTTACTAAAAACTATGCCAAGCACCCGCAAGTTGGTAATGCGCATTATTATATTGGTGAGTGCTACTTCCAATTAAATAAATTTGGCGATGCAGCCCTTGCTTATGATAAGGTTATTACTCAATATTCCAAAAGCCCATCTGTACCTGGCGCTTACTTAAAGCAAGGCATTTGCTTTAGCAAGCTTGGTCAAAAGGCTGCTGCTACAGCTCGTTTGCAAGAGCTTATTAAAAAATACCCAACTTCAGCAGAAGCTGCTCGTGCTAAAACATTTTTACAAACAAATAAATAATTTATATGCCAAAAAAATCATCAAAACAACAACGTCAAGAAGTCAGGCTTAGCTTTGCACCAGACATTTCTGATGCACCTATAGTTTGTACGCTTGTGCGTAAATATGACATTGATTTTAATATCATAAATGCACAAATTGGCCCCCGTAGAGAAGGGCATTTAACACTTGAACTGCTTGGCTTACGAGAAAATATTGACCTAGGCATTGCTTACCTTAAAGAAAAAGGCATTAAAATATATGGATTAAACAATCAAATATGTTTTCATGAAGAGCTTTGCATGCACTGTGGAATGTGTACATCAGTTTGCAAAGTTGATGCCCTGTATGTTGACACCAAAACCCGCCTAACTACATTTGTTCAAGATAAATGCGTTTCTTGCGGACTCTGTACTAAGGTTTGCCCAGTTAATGCCATGCAAATGGAAGAGCAACAAAAAATCATGTAGTTTATTTTACAAATCACTTGAAGGGAGGTTTTAGCCTCCCTTTTTTTTATTCTTCACTATAAAAAATTTTAAAATTTTTTTCCTCAACCCCAATTTTATAATAATAAAATCCACAATAAAAAATAATTTACCTTAAATATAAAAACCTTAACTCTACTTTTTTCTTTGATAATTTTTATTTATCTATTTACAAATTTTATTTAAATTAATATTGACTTTCATTATCAAAATCATTAAGCTGTAGCCGTATAGTAATTTTTACGGGAGCAAGATTATGGCTAAGAAGTCAAAGCTAAATAAAAAAACCAAGCCTGTTTCTTTTTTTAACAATAATGAAATTAAATCTACAAAAGACAGTTGCGAAAATTGCAAAAGCCCCTGCCCTTGCGCCAATTGCCCAAAGCGTGTTTTGGTTGTTGGTGGTATTGAGCGGATGGAATCATTATATCGCAAGCTGATTGAAGACAAAGGCCATACATTTGAATATCACGCAGGCCACTTGCGCAAAGGTGGCAACAAACTTGAAAATTGCTTACAAAGGGCTGATGTAATTTTATGTCCAGTAAATTGCAATAGCCACTCTGCTTGTTTACAAGTAAAACATCTTTGCAAAAAACATAATAAAAATTTACAACTTATGCGCAATTTTAGCCTTAGTGCCATAGAAAGAACTTTAGACCAGCAAACAACAGCATAAAAATTTTATTTGCTCTAAAGCAAACCATCACGCTAGAGCTCGTGCTTTTAATAAGTAGAAGCACGAGCTCTAGTTTTTTAAATCTATAACTCACTAAAATTAAACGAAACGTTTCGCACAACAAACTAAAATATAATAAATATTTTGTCATTTATGTAGCTATGACCATAGCTATGAAGGATATGGCATTGCAAAAAAATTTTCCATATAT